>CAZWKK010000416.1:0-1521 GCA_964634855.1 uncultured Anaerolinea sp. | reverse complement strand
CCTGCTGAGCAGAAGTAGAGTAAAAAATCCGGTACGAAAGTACCGGATTTTTGTTGTTTTAAGTTTGCATTCAACTCACGATGAACGTATAATTTCTCTTGCGGGGGAATTCAAAATCTTACTTGGAGAGCGTATGGCTGATATTCGTTTGCAAAAGTGGGCTGAATTACTTGTCAATTATTCTATCGCAGTTAAGCCCGGCGAGTCCGTTCTGATCTATGCAGATGCTTTGGGTGAACCGTTGGTCAAAGCAGTTTACGACGAGGTCCTTAAAGCAGGTGGGTTGCCCTTCTATCAGATCGATTTTCCCTCTATTAAAGAATCCTTGCTCAAGCATGGTTCAAAGGAACAGATCATGTATACGCCTCGTTCAGTGCTGGAGGCGATCTCAACCACCGACTGCATGGTACGTATCATCGCTGATGAGAACACGCATGCCCTAAGCAATGTGCCTTCTGAAAAAGTAGCCCTCTTTGCCCAGGGACGCCGCCCGTGGATGGAAAAATATATGGAGCGTGCAGGTAAAAAGGAACTTCGCTGGACGCTTTCAGCATATCCCACCCAGGCATACGCCCAGGATGCGGATATGAGCCTGGATGAATACACTGAGTTTATATATAGCGCAGTCATGCCAGACGCCAACGATCCCATCGGGTATTGGAAGGGGATCGCCAAAAAACAGGATCGCATTGTGCAATGGTTGAAAGGCAAAAAGAACGTTCATCTCATTGGTAAAGGCACAGACCTGCGCCTGAGCATCGCCGGCCGCGATTTTGTTAATTGCTGCTGCCATGAGAACGTGCCGGACGGTGAGGTCTTTACCGGACCTGTGGAAGACAGCATTGAGGGGCACGTCACCTTCTCTTACCCAACCATTTACCAGGGCAAAGAAGTGACCGGCGTTCACCTTGAATTTGAAAAAGGCCGCGTTGTCAAAGCTTCTGCTCAGAAGAACGAGGCTTTCTTGCTCAATACCCTGGATACCGATTCTGGCAGCCGCGGCGTGGGCGAATTTGCCATTGGCACCAACGAAGGCATTCAAAAGTTCACCCGCCAGATCCTCTTTGATGAGAAGATTGGCGGCAGTTTCCATATGGCGCTAGGCGCTGGCTACCCGGAGACGGGCAGCGTGGCCAAGTCCGCTATCCACTGGGACATGATCTGTGACCTGCGTGATGGTGGCCAGATCTGGGTGGATGATGTGCTGCTGTATGAAAACGGCAAGTTTGTGATCTAGCGTCTCAAATAAAAATCGACTCCCCTTCTTCTTAGAAGGGGAGTCTTTGTTTAAGCTGATCTTGAATTACATTTTGAAGAGGCGGCGCAGGCTGGTGAGGATAAATCCAAATCCAGCGAAGACCAGGCTGCCATAAAGGAAGAAGTTGGCAAGTGCACCAGTCTTATCGGCACCGGTCACCGGGATCAGGGTTTCGCCACCGGTTACGGGGATGATCAACGGGCAGACATCTTTACCGTCGGTCAGGGAAGTGTGTTCTCCATCACCCCAGTAGAGGGCGATGG
>CAZWKK010000415.1:0-1548 GCA_964634855.1 uncultured Anaerolinea sp. | reverse complement strand
AACTTGGACGCAACATCGTTGAGCTCGGCATGGTCAAAGACCTGGTGATCACAGAAGCAGGAGCGGTATCTTTCACCCTGGCGCTGACGATCCCGGGTTGTCCGATGAAGAACCAGATGGAACGCGATGCACGTTTGGCGTTGATGGCGGTGAGCGGGGTGAGCGATGTTAAGATCACCTTTGGAGTGATGAGCGAAGAAGAAAAGAAAAAGATCTTTGCCAACAGTCAGGCGCAACTACCCAAGTTGAACGAGTTCAATCACGTCAAACAGGTCATCGCTGTGCTAAGCGGCAAAGGCGGGGTGGGAAAGTCATCCATCACAGGCTTGCTGGCCAGTGGTTTGGTGAGAGCGGGCAAGAAAGTGGGCATTTTGGATGCCGATATCACCGGCCCCAGCATCCCCAAATTGTTTGGCCTGCCTGCCGGTGGTCTGAAAGGCTCTGACCAGGGTATTTTGCCAGGCATCACCCGCACTGGTATTAAAGTGGTTTCCACCAACCTGATGGTCCCCGATGAAAACGCAGCCGTTATCTGGCGCGGACCCATGATCGCAGGCGCCATTCAGCAATTCTGGCGCGAGGTCTTGTGGGGTACCCTGGATGTGCTGCTGGTGGATCTACCCCCCGGCACCTCTGATGCTGCCCTGACCGTGATGCAGTCCATCCCGGTGAACGGTGTGGTGCTGGTTTCCACCCCGCAGCAGTTGGCAGGCATGGTGGTGCGCAAAGCTGATTCCATGCTCAAGCAGTTGAAGATCCCGGTACTGGCTGTGGTGGAAAACATGAGTTACTACCCCTGCCCGGATACCGGCCATGAGCATCTGATCTTTGGCCCCAGCCATGCAGAAGAACTGGCCGAGGCAGTGGGCACCAAGCTCTCGCTGCGTTTGCCCATCAATCCCAGCGTGGCTGAATTTGCCGATGCTGGCAAGATCGAAGACCTGCCTGTTGACGGTCTGGCTCCGATCTTTGAGCTGATCAAGTAAGGCTTAATTTATAAATGAAAAGGCAGTCCATTTGCGGACTGCCTTTTTTGTTCTTATGAGCAAGGGCCGATGATGCGTACGGCCCGGTCGTAGAAGAGATAATCCCAGGCCCAGTTGATGAGCACCAGCAGGCGGTTGCGAAAGCCCACCAGTTGCATGAGATGCACAAAGAGCCAGACCAGCCAGGCAAACCCACCACGGAATTTGAACTTGCCCAGGCGAGCCACTGCCTGGCGGCGGCCAATGGTGGCCAATGAACCGGGATCTTTGTAGCTGAACTCAGTCAATGAATCTTCATTCAAGATGGCGACTGCGTTTTTGGCGGCGACTTCTGCTTGCTGCATGGCTACAGGGGCGACCATGGGCAGGGGCTTGCCGTCGGCATCCATCAGCAAGGCCGCATCTCCGATGATAAAAGCATACGGGAAGTTGGCCAGTTGCAGGGTGGGTGTTACCGGCACGCGGCCCAGGCTGCCCTGCTCGATGCCCAGGGTACCCATCAGCGGGGCGGCTTTAACGCCGGCTGCCCAGATGACGGTGTGAGCGGGCAATTCCTCACCAT
>CAZWKK010000414.1:0-1561 GCA_964634855.1 uncultured Anaerolinea sp. | reverse complement strand
GCAGCTTCCTGGATCAGGATAGTCGTCCCCTTTGCCAGAGCATCCAAACCCAGGCTCGGTTCGCCATCGCAGGAATAGGTCACTGCATGGCCAATATCTTTGAATTCAGCCCTAACGCCAACGGTCGGGATAAGGTGCACCACCGGTCCGGTGGATACGCGCAGTGTTCCGTCTTCGATGATTGGCTGTACATCCGTCTCGCTCACAGGCACGAACTCGACCGCAAACATGTCAGCCCACTTCTTCCAGGCAAAAACATCCAGCAAAGCGTTGGCCTTTTCTATCGTAACAGGCAAACCATAGACCCTGAGAGGAGTAACACGTTTTCGCAGCCACATATCCATCAGAAGCAGGGGCAAGGTACACATATGGTCTGCATGCGCATGGGTCAACACCAGATCCGTGATCTGATTGATGTGTACCCCCGCTTTTTCAAGTTTACCAACCGGATTGTTGCCGCAATCTACCAAAACCAGCGTCTCGCCGGATCGGAACAAGAGATGGGTATTTTCCTGTTCAGCATTGGCAATGGCGAAAGCAGAGCCTAAAATGATCGTGTGTTCCATGCATCCTCCAATAAAAAAAGGTCTCCCTTTATTATACTTAGGGAGACCTTTCAGTTACATACTTGTAAAAGCTTATTCAGCGCTAACTGGTTTTTTGATCACGTGTTTGAGAACAAGGCCGATGAGCGAAACAACAAAAACTACTGCCATCAGGGTCTGATTGATGTTCAACCCGGCTATGGGCGAATAATCGAGACGAATGAATTCCAAAGCAAAACGACCCGCAGAGTAGATCAAGAGGTAGATCAAGAACAGATCGCCAGATTTCAACTTGCTGGAGTATTTGTGTCCCAGCAGCAGCAAGATACCCATATTCATGAGGTTCCACAATGATTCATACAAGAAAGTCGGTTGATAGGTGGCAAAATTCTCAAACCCGGGCATACGGTGAGCCGGGTCAATATAGATGGCCCAGGGAAGTGTGGAAGGCAAGCCATAGACTTCCTGGTTGACGAAATTTCCCCAGCGACCAATAGCCTGAGCCAGCGCCAACCCGGGGGCAATGATATCCACCCAGGTGGTAAAACTGAGCTTTTTCACCCGGCAGTAAACAAACAGAGTAATGGCACCACCCATCACAGCCCCGGGAATGCCAAGGCCACCGTTCCAGATCTTGAGCATGTTCAGAGGATAGATGAAATACGGGTTCTGCCCATTGATTAGCATGGAGGCCGGTGGGGTAAAAATGTGCCAGATGCGCGCTCCGATAATGCCAAAGACCAGGAGCCAAGGCAATAGATCCCAGATGATCTCACCGTCCTGCTCACGGAATTTGGCTTCTCGTACCGCAAGAAAAGCAGCCAGCACGGCGCCAATCATGATGATGATGCCATAATAATGTACAGTCAAACCAAAAATTGTAAAACCAGTAGACATGGAATGTTTTCCTTTCGATTCTTCTGCGAATTAACTCGCGTCAGCCTGTTTCTTTACGAATAATATACGTTGCACAGCCGTGAACAGGGTCAACACGGCCAAGATCCACATGGCAATGA
>CAZWKK010000413.1:0-1561 GCA_964634855.1 uncultured Anaerolinea sp. | reverse complement strand
TTGCGCGCCAACCCGATCTCATACATCGATTGTCCCTGGATCTTCTGCGAGATCACCAGGCTGACCGCCACGGAGATCATCAGCGGCAAGATAATGCGGTAATCACTGGTCATTTCAAAGAGCAGCAGCGCAGCCGTCAGCGGGGCGTGGACTGCCCCTGCCAGTACCGCAGCCATCCCTACCAGCGCATATGCAGGCGCGCTGATTCCCAACCCCGGGAAGAAGCGCTGCATGATCATGCCAAAGGCACCGCCCAATGTGGCACCAATAAAAAGTGAAGGGGCAAACACGCCGCCGGCAAATCCACCGGCAATGCTAATGGGGGTCAGCACCAGTTTGGCAAGCATCAAAATGAGTAGAACACCTATGGTCAGTTTTGTGGCTGAAAGGATGGAAGTGATGGTATCGTAGCCAACACCAAACACCTGCGGGTAGAAGATACCCACCAGACCAACAGCCAGGCCTGCCCCGGCTGTTTTTACCCAGCGTGGCAATTTGATCTTCTGAAAGAGATCTTGCATCCAATACAACAATCGAACATAGAGGGCAGAAATTGGACCAGCCAATAATCCAAGTGCTGCGTATAAGAACAGCTCATTTCCCGAATTAAACGTGTAAAAATGTGCCTGGAAAGCCGGGGCTGTTCCGCTCACCCATTGGGTAAAGACCGAACTTGTCACGGCAGCAATAAGGATCATGCCTAACGAAGAAGTGGTGATATCACCAATCACGATCTCCAGGGCAAAGAACACCCCAGCAATCGGCGCATTGAAGGCTGCAGCGATGGCAGCTGCCACGCCTGCAGATACCAGTATGGTGACGCGTTCTTCAGACAAACGCGTCCACTGACCCAACATTGAGCCAAGGTTGGCTCCAATTGAAACAGAAGGGTCTTCCGGACCAACAGAAGCTCCTGAGCCGATGGATAGGATGGCTGCAACTGTTTTAGCCGGCAAATACTTGTAGCGCAGCCGCCCGCCATCTACGCGAATTGATTGGATCACCCGACCTGTGCCTTCAATTTTCTCGTGGCCGCCCAGATAATGTAAGAGCACCCCAACCAGAGCCCCACCTACCACAGGAATAAGAATGATCGACCACGATCCCAGGGGGGAGAGAGCGCCAGCAACTGTAGAAAAAGAAAAACTTTTTACCTTCTCGATCAGAAATTTGAAAAGCCAAATGCCGGCGCCAGTTGCCAGCCCGACCAATACTGCCAGAACCCCTGTGATCACGGTCATGGATCTGGGCATTCTTTGCAGTATCATCTTTAGATCTTTTGTCATGAATGATTGCACCTCAAAATATTTTCACCTAGTATAGTCCAAAAATGCCCGTTTCCTTGACCTCACCCTCACTATTTGATAGAATACTACCGTTTCTGGCGACGTGGCCAAGTGGCAAGGCAAGGGTCTGCAAAACCCTGATCATGGGTTCAAATCCCATCGTCGCCTCTCTTCTTTTAATCCCACCAACCGATCATGAGTTTCACCGCAGGGGCGACTTCGCAAATCCCATCGTCGCCTCTCTTCTTTTAATCCCACCAACCGATCATGAGTTT
>CAZWKK010000412.1:0-1583 GCA_964634855.1 uncultured Anaerolinea sp. | reverse complement strand
ATAAGATCGTCGAAACCGATTGAACCGCCGCGGCTACATAAGTCATGGCAGCCGCGTCAAGCGTTTTGTTGACGCCTTCCATTTCACTGGCGTAGACGATACCGGAACCAGACAACCAAGCTTTGGCCCGTGCGCTGGCATCCAATTCCACCGGTAAAGTGACGAGGGCAAATGCGGCCGTAGCTGCGAACAAGCCAATACCCACCCAGGCAATCGTCGTACCGGTAGTAGATGCCATGAACAGGCCAACCATGAAGACGATCGGGCCAAGCCAACTGCCAATCTGCACAGTAGGTACCATGGCAGAGCGGATCTTCAGCGGGCCGTATTCGGCTGCATCTTGCAAGGCATGACCAGACTCATGCGCCGCCACGCTGGCAGCAGCAATGGAATTCAAACGGTAAACACCTGGGCTAAGACGCAGTACTTTCTGCGAAGGATCATAATGATCGGTCAAGGTACCGCTGGTCTCCTCGATCCGCACATTATTCAAGCCATTCGAGTCCAACATCCGCCGGGCCACCTCAGCGCCGGTCATCCCGGTAATACTGCGTACCTTTGAATACTTATTGAAAGCTGATTTAACTTTCATCTGTGCCCAAAAGCCTAACAATAAGGCGGGCAAGCTGAAGAGGATGTAAAGTCCATAACCACCAAAATACATTTCAATCTCCTTTATTGGAAACCATTTTAAGTGATTATACCGGTCAATTATTTGAGAATTATTAACTACAAATATAAGGATCTACATAATTGGTGTAGATCCTTATATCAATAATCAGGTTGACGAACACCTAACAGCATCCACTGCAAGGTGTTTGAAGCATTTTGATTTACCTCGAGATTCTGGCAGACTGATAACCACTAATATCTGGTAATCCACCACCCTGGGCCAATTCTACTGAAGCAGATTTTGGCATGAGCACTGCGATGATTTCTGATGCCTCTGCATCGTTTCCACCCGTCACATAAAGCGCTTCCCAATACCCATTGGCATATATATCCACTGCCGGATAATCGAAGTAAGGTTTCGACCACCAGTTGCCATCTACTTTGATGTAAATTGCCACTTTATATTGGGTCGGGTCTGCATTTTTGATGAACCCTGCCACAATCCCATTCTGCGGCCAATTGGCCCCGGTTGGCAAATAGATGCTGATCGAACCCGAACCCTGCTGTTGGGCTGGGGTCACCTCTTGATCTGGGGGAAGTGCTGCTTTTGTCGGGATCGGCGTTGGGACGGGTGTTGCCGTTGCGCTCCAGTTATCCTCCGCGGTCACGCCATCAAAAACTTGTGCCATCCCCTCTTTCAGCTCGTAATCGCTGGTCCACAGCCCCCAATGACCTTCCTGAGGATTTTCTTCGGTTTGCTTCCAGGGTTCATTAAAGGCTTCAAAATAGAAGTAGTTTACATTCTTCGCCTTCGCCCAGGATACAAAATTTAAAAAGTATTGTGCGGCATTTTCTGAGGATGGTTCTGCCTGTTTAAGCGTATTCCCTGCATCCGACCAACCCGTCTCAGATACCCAGACCTGCTTTTCGCCAGCATTTTTGACCAAACGCGAATAAGTTGCATCAAACCA
>CAZWKK010000411.1:0-1584 GCA_964634855.1 uncultured Anaerolinea sp. | reverse complement strand
GTCACCTGGCGTACCTGTGATTGCACGAAGATGATGGATTTCTCGGGGTCCATGCCGGCAGCCAGCCAGTCGAGGGCCATCTCCAACGTGTTTTGGCGCAGGTCTTTGGTGGTTTCCAAAGTGGTCAAAGCATGCAGGTCCACGATGCAGTAAACGCATTCGTATTCTTCCTGCAGTTTGATGAAGGTCTTGATCGCGCCAAAGTAGTTGCCGATGTGCTGACGCCCGGTGGGTCGGGCACCTGAGAAGTCTCTCCCTTTTTTAGTTGCCATATTAGGTTCCTCGATTCAAAAATTTGTTGGTAGTTATTATACTTTGAAATGGTCAGGCAAATGGCGCGCCTTTCTTTGGTAAAATCAGGGTATGGCCTCGACAGCACAGAAAAACCGCATACCGGTCTCTAAACGCCTCTTGGATATATTCACTGCGGCGTTGGCCTTGGTTGTCTTATCTCCGCTGATGGCCGTGGTGGCGCTCCTGGTGCGTATCAAGCTGGGAAGTCCGGTGATATTTGGTCAAAAGCGGCCGGGGTACAAGACCCAATTATTCACTATCTATAAATTTCGTACCATGCTGGATACGCGTGATGCTGCTGGAAATTTACTGCCAGATGCAGATCGGCTGCCCCATTTTGGCAGAGTACTGCGTTCTACCAGCCTGGATGAGCTGCCGGAGTTATGGAATGTTCTGAAAGGGGAGATGAGCTGGGTGGGGCCGCGGCCGCTGCTCATCGCTTATCTGGAGCGCTACAGTCCGGAGCAGAATCGACGGCATGATGTGCTGCCAGGGGTCACCGGATGGGCGCAGGTCAATGGCCGCAATGCCATCTCCTGGTCCGAGAAGTTCAAGCTGGATGTCTGGTACGTGGATCACTGGTCGTTCTGGCTGGACCTCAAGATCCTCTTTATGACCTTCTGGAAGGTGATCAAGCGCGAGTCCATTAATGCGCCTGGCGAAGCCACTTCGGGTGAGTTCATGGGGAATGAGTAAGAGCTTTACGTGCTTAAAGTGCTTATCCACGAATTACACCAATTGCACTAATTATTAAGAGCATTTTTAAATTCTTGGTTTTCTTCGCGCCTTCGCGTGAGGAAGTACTTGCCCACGAATTGGACTAATTCCACTAATTTACTAACAGCATTTTGATTCAAGGTTTTCTCAGCGTACTCTGCGCCTCTGCGTGAGAAAAAAAGCCGCAGATTATCTCTGCGGCTCAATTATTTTCTCAAAAATGTTATTGGATTGTTGTTGGTACTAATTTGTCTGCTGCCAGTTCCGCAGCCACTTCGTTGAAAAGTTCCACTTTGGCTGGGGTGACGATCTCTTCATCCAGTGAATTTACGGTGACCTGAGCCTTCATGCTGAGGCCGCTTTGGCCGTTTAGCAGCTCGGGCAGGAGTACCTTCAAGCTGGCGGCCGCATCGGAACCCAGGCGAGCCACCCACTTACCATCCACATCTTGCGGGGCAGCATCGGTGGTGATGAGCGCCACATACTCCCAATTGAAGGCTTGTACGTTGATGGCCGAAACCACATCGGCATTCACAAAGGCAGGGTCAATAAAAGCCGCGCTAAGCCAATTGG
>CAZWKK010000410.1:0-1589 GCA_964634855.1 uncultured Anaerolinea sp. | reverse complement strand
AAACAAAGGGAGACGATGGGGAATATGTACGCTGGACGGATATCCGTCTGATCCGGCGCATGCTGCGCGACGCGGCTCACCGGGCTTACGACCCCAAGCAAACACTGGAGCATTGGCACTATGTGCGTGCCAGCGAGATGCGTAACATTTTGCCGTACATTCATCACGCCGATGCCATCGTCAATTCTGCCATGCCATACGAACTGCCCATTTACGCGCAAAAGATGCTGGGCAACTTCATCCAATGGACGGACCAGTATAAGAACGACCCCCTGCGTCAGGATGCCTTCGAAAGAGCCGAACGGGTGGCCCATTTGCTGGCCAGTATTCACCCGCTTGGGGATGAAAGTTTTATCCCAACCGACTCAGTGATACGCGAATTCATTGGCGGTTCCAGTTTGAGCTATTAAGAGAGACTCAATGCCGAAAACATCAAAGCCAGTCCTCCTCAAAAATCCATTGCGCATCCGTACCGTTGTCCAACGCCGTCACGCGGTTGCCAACTTGCTGGTTATGCTGCTCAGCTTTGCTTTCTCCGTCACTGCCACACGCATTTTCTTGAACCTGACAGGCTTTCCCCAACTTGGCGGTAATGGACTGCACATCGCCCATGTACTCTGGGGAGGACTCTTCCTGTTCATCGCCAGCCTCCTGCCGCTCATCTGGGTCAACCAGTGGGTGTTAGCGCTGAGCGCTGTGTTGAGCGGACTGGGCGTTGGTCTGTTCATTGATGAGGTGGGCAAGTTTATCACCAGCACCAACGACTACTTTTTCCCGACCGCAGCGCCCATTATCTACGCTTTTTTCCTGCTGGCCGTACTCGTCTTCACCCAGGTGCGCACCCGCCGAGATTCTGGCGCCCGAGCCCAGATGTACCGAGTATTGGAAGATTTTGCCGAGGTATTGGACCGTGACCTTTCGCAGCAAGAGCTTGAAGACCTGCAGGGGCAGATCAACCACATCATCCAAGAGCGGGAAGACCCGCAACTGGTGAACATGGCGCAAAGCCTGAAGGAATACCTTAATAACAAAGGATTGCAGGTTGTCCCCCACCAACCCGATCTGTACGAACGGGTGGTCAAACGCTGGCAGAAGTTCGAAAAAAAGTGGCTCACCCGCCCGCGTATGCGCAGATGTCTCATCGCAGGGCTGTTGCTTTGGGCTGCCTGGGCGCTGACCTCTCAGATCGTCATGTACCTCACCACTCACAATGCTGCCCAGTTTCAACTGTTGCTGGAAGAGTTCATAGCCAACAATCTGGTTCGCAACGCCAGCGGCATGAACTGGTTTGAAGCCCAGATCCTGCTGGAAGGAGCCATGGGCATCATAGCTCTGACATCCGCCATATTCTTTATGTTCAAGAAAGATACCATCGGCATCTGGCTGGGTATAGCAGACCTCGTCATCACCCTGGTGGTGGTCAACCTGCTCACATTTTACTTCAACCAATTTTCCACCATCGGCTTTGCCGTGGTCCAGTTTGTTTTGCTTGTGCTCCTGCTCTCCTATAAACGCCGTTTCATGGACCAATCTGCCGCGAAGCACAGGCATTAATCCAATCACAGGAGAACCATCGTGACTGCCATCCC
>CAZWKK010000409.1:0-1606 GCA_964634855.1 uncultured Anaerolinea sp. | reverse complement strand
ATCAACAAACCATCTGAAGATGAATTGCTCGTGCTCTCAGAAAATCCCTGCTCCGGTTTGGCTGCCTGCCAGATGTGCATGGTGCAAACCCGCAAAGGCTGGAAGCATGCCTGCAAAGATGGTCCGGTCTTCCGCCTTTCAGATCTGGGGGGAGTATGAGTCCAACGCCTGCGCAAGGATTTATGGATGAAATTGGCCTGCCCAGCCCGTGGATGAACGTGGCAGGCTTTTTGGGCTACCTGCCACCCGCGCGCATGGATTTTGAAGCGGAGATGGGCGCCTTTGTTCCGCCTGTGCTCACCCTGCAACAACGATTACCGGCAGAGAACCGTGCGCTGATCCAGTACACGGGTGGATTCTTGCTGCATAACGCGCTTCCCAACCCGGGCATGGGTACGATCATCAAACAATATGCCAAAAAGTGGGCCAGGGTCAAAGTACCCGTTTGGCTGCAGGTTTTTGCAGAAAATGAAGATGAAGCGGCTCAAATGTCAGCATTGGCAGATGAACTGGAAAACGTGCTGGCATTGCAGGTGGAATTTCCCCTGCGAACCTCTACCAGGACCCGCCTGGCCATCCTCAATGCTGCCAAAGGTGAGAAACCACTGCTGGCGGTATTGCCTGCTGCCGAAGTTGACAGAGAATTCCTTACAGGGTGTGCCAGTCAGGGTGTGAGTGGTGCGGTTCTGGCTGCCCCGCGCGGGCGGTTGATGGCCGGGGACGGCTGGGTAAACGGGCGCTTGTACGGGCCTTCCCTGTTGCCGCAAATCGTATTTGCCCTCGAACGGCATCGCCGCTTTGGCTTTCCCCTCATTGCAGGCAGTGGCATCTTCTCAGTGACGGCCGGGGAACAGTTGCTCAAAGCCGGGGCTGCTGCGCTGCAGGTAGATGCAGCTTTGTGGATCTAAGCATTGAAAGGTATTGCTGGAATGTTGTCCAGATAAAAAGCTGTGAATCTTGATTCAAAGAGGATAGCGATGAACTCAGTGGAAACTCCGGTTTTATTGGCATTTTCTTCTTCACAGGTGAGCCTGGAAAACTCGGGAGGGAAGGGGCTGCACCTGGCACAGATGGTGGATCATGGATTTCCCGTTCCGGATGGGTTCATTCTTTCCACTCTGGCCTATCAACAATTTATTGCCGCAAATGGTCTGGCCAAGCTGATCTCTGAGGTCATTGCTAACCTTGCTGCAGATACTCCATCCGCATTGGACGAAGCCTCTAATACAATACGTGCTGGTTTTCGCCAGGGTAAGATCTCCGCGGAGGTACGGCAACAGGTTTCGACTGCGTATCGATCTCTGGGCGCAGGTGCTGTAGCGGTTCGCTCGTCAGCGACGGCAGAAGATTTGCCCGATCTTTCGTTTGCAGGGCAACAAGACACCTACTTAAACATCAATGACGAGGCACAATTACTCACCCGTGTGGTGGATTGCTGGTCAAGCCTGTGGACGGCACGCGCCATTGGTTACAGGCTCAAGCAGGGCGTGAGCCAGGAAAACATCTCTCTGGCTGTGGTCGTGCAAAAAATGGTGCAAAGCGAGGCATCTGGTGTGCTCTTCACCGCCAATCCGCTGACCGGTTCGCGTTTGGAAACGGTGATCGA
>CAZWKK010000408.1:0-1609 GCA_964634855.1 uncultured Anaerolinea sp. | reverse complement strand
ATGGCGCAATCCTGGGTATGAAGAAAGTGGAGGTCGCGCGGAAGTTCGACGAAATTGTGGCCTTTTCGGGCGTTGAGAAGTTCATCGATACCCCTGTCAAGCGCTACTCCAGTGGTATGTATGTGCGTCTTGCTTTTGCGGTGGCTGCCCATCTCGATCCAGAGATCCTGATTGTGGATGAGGTTTTGGCTGTGGGAGACGCGGAATTTCAAAAAAAGTGTCTAGGCAAGATGGGCGATGTGGCTGGAGAAGGGCGGACGGTCCTGTTTGTGAGCCATAATATGCAAGCCATCCAAAACTTATGCGAGAGAACGATCATGCTTAGTGAAGGGAAACAGATTTTTGACGGCAACTCAAGCGATGCGATGTCCCTGTATCTTAAATCGACAACAATAACCAAAAAAGAGTCTTCATTCATGCGCGAAGAAGCGCCAGGCAACGAATGCATAACGCTCCGTAAAGCCTGGATAAAAAACTTGAATCCCGAAGGCGATAATGATTTGTTCTCAGTGAATGATGACTTACAGGTTGGTGTTGAATTCGAAAATAAGATGCCCGGAGAGACTGTTCTTGATC
Source organism: uncultured Anaerolinea sp. (assembly GCA_964634855.1). Lineage (GTDB taxonomy): Bacteria > Chloroflexota > Anaerolineae > Anaerolineales > Anaerolineaceae > UBA6107. Next base: position 1,033 of record CAZWKK010000408.1, on the reverse strand, counting down.
TTACTCTTCATCTCAGGGATGAGCGCAGTATCTTGGTCTTTGTCACTGGAAGCGCCGGCAGGACCCTTGAGAAAATCTCTCCAGGCACGTATCAGGCAACATGTACAATTCCGAAACATTTGCTGAATCAAGGCACCTTCACCTTCAATCGACTATTATTTGTGAAGGACTTTGGGCATGTTGTTTTTGAGTACCCAGATATCCTGACCTTTGATATTGTCAAACCTCCTTCCGGGAACCTGGGGTGGATGGGTGCCAAAGAAGGTATTGTGCGTCCTGTTTTACCTTGGTCAATGAGGGAAATTACTGAATGATTCTGGTATTTAACTAGTATTGTCATCGAATTGAGAAAAAATGATACCTGTCACGAAATCCTATTTGCCCCCCCTAGAAGATTATGTCGAATATCTCAAAAAAATTTGGGATTCCAACCAGCTGACCAATAATGGCCCCCTCGTTCAGGAGCTGGAGCAGAAGCTCAAAGCTTATCTGGGTGTAAAACACCTTTTCTTTGTCAGCAATGGCACCATTGCGCTCCAGATAGCCATAAAAGCGGCTGCTCTCCAAGGCGAAATCATCACCACGCCTTTCTCTTACGTGGCCACCACCTCCTCCATTGTTTGGGAGGGCTGCCAGCCAGTTTTTGTGGATATTGACCCTCAAACCCTCTGCATCGATCCGAACTTGATTGAAGCTGCCATCACCCCGCGCACAACCGGCATCCTGGCAACGCATGTCTACGGCATCCCCTGTGACGTGCAAAAGATTGAAGAAATCGCGAAACGACACAACCTGAAGGTTATCTACGATGCCGCGCATTCATTTGGCGTCAAGTACCTTGGCAGGGCGCTGGCATCCTATGGGGATATCGCCACGCTTAGCTTTCACGCCACCAAGTTATTCCATACGGTTGAAGGCGGTGCCATCATCACAGAAGACGATGAATTGGCACACAAAATTAGTTATATGCGAAACTTTGGGCACAACGGACAGGAATCTTTTTGGGGCCTGGGCATTAACGGCAAGAACTCCG
>CAZWKK010000407.1:0-1619 GCA_964634855.1 uncultured Anaerolinea sp. | reverse complement strand
TCAATTTTGACCGTGCCAACCATCACACCGAAGGCCACACTTTCTTGCATCATGGGGAGGTCGGGGCAGGCCATTTTAGTGGCCATGAGCGGGCCAAAAGTGAGCTGGTCTTCTTTTTGTTCGTAACTGCCAGAAAAACGGTTGCAGCCAACGGTGCCGCTCACTTTGCCATCGGCACTGAAATCGATCTGGGTATCAATCCCTTCGACGGCAGAGGTTTGTACCTCACCCGGTCCGTAAGAGACGAGCTTCCAGGAGGTGCCAGCCAGTGAAAACGCATCTGGTTTTGCAGAACAGGCCGTTATGGATAGAGCCACCAGCACAATAAAAGCAAGCAATATCGGCATTTTGTTCATTTACAGTCCTGCTTCATCGGCAGAAAGAACCAGCTTTGATTTACCATCTGCGCTGATAATTGTGAGTGTGTCCTCTTTCAATTTAAACTTCACAGTTTCTACCATCACCTGAAAGGCACTGCTCTCCTGGGTCATTTGCGGTTCCGGGCAGGCCATCTCTGTGGCGGCAATGGGGCTGAAAGTGAGCGAGTCTCCTTTTTGGATGTAAGAACCAGAGAACCGGTTGCAGCCCATACTACCGCTCACGCTACCATCGCTGCCAAAGTCTAGCTTTGTGTCAATCCCTTCTACAGCAGAGATCTGACCTTCCACAGGGCCATAGGAGACGAGCTTCCAGGAGGTGCCGGCCAGTTTGGCAGAGGTATCTGTTATTCCACAGGCGCTGAGCAGAATTGTAGAAAGAATGAACAAAGTAGCGAGCAGAGGGAGATATTTTTTCATCAGATTTTTCCTTGTTTGTCTTTACAGTTCAGACGGGAGAATGTGGTCCTAAGTTCCAAAAAAAGACCGGCCTCCTATTTGGAGAACCGGTCTGGAAAGATCAGGGCATTGAAAGGCCGCGAGCAGCCTCAAAGAGGCTGTACCATTCCTCACGACTCAGTTCCACTGTTACAGATTGTGCCGCACTGGCAATTCGGGCTGGCTTGGCCGTACCTATGACCGGAACGATCTTGGCAGGGTGTTTGAGCAACCAGGCCAGAGCAATTGCATCGGTGGAGACGCCACGTTCCTGAGCATATTGGCGGATCAGCTCAGCGGTATTGCGCTGATTTTCTGGCAATTTGGAAAGGTCTTCTCCCAGCAACTTACCCCGGTCCAGCGGGCTCCAGGCCTGCAGGCTGACCCCCTTTAGGCGGCAGTATTCCACCACGCCTTCCCATCCATCGGGATAATGGGGAGAATGCTGATTGAACGAGATGCCCACTTCGGTAAAACCGCTATGTAAAAGGCTCATCTGCAACTGGTTGGCCACCAGGGGGTCGGGCAAAAAGCTTTGCAGATACTCCATTTGAAATCGGTTCTGGTTGGAAACACCAAAATAGCGTACTTTGCCATTCTTTTTGAGCGTTTCAAAGGCGCGCGCCACTTCTTCACCATCCCAGAGCACATCGGGACGATGCAGCAGCAAGATATCTAGATAATCAGTATGCAGGCGTTTGAGCGAGGCATCGACTGCCTCAAGAATGTGCTGCTGGCTAAAATCAAAGCGCTGAGGCGTCCCTGCAGGCTCATCTTGCCAGCGAATACCGCATTTTGATTGCA
>CAZWKK010000406.1:0-1620 GCA_964634855.1 uncultured Anaerolinea sp. | reverse complement strand
TGGGGCTGAAGATCATTTAGCCAACAGAGCTGCGGGTTGAGACTGAAAAGGCTCTACCCGCAGCCTTTTACTAACATGAACGATCACGAATTTCAAATTGAAATTGCCACCCTTTCAGACCTTAACCAGTTACGTGAACTGGAGAAGATCTGCTTTGAAAAAGACGCCTGGCCGCTGTTGGAGCTTTTGGCCGTTCTGGTGATTCCGGGATTGGTACGGCTGAAAGTGGATATTGATGGGAAGATGGCTGGCTTTATTGGCGGTGATGCCAGACGCTCAGAGGGTATGGGCTGGATCACCACGGTGGGGATACGGCCTGAATTTCGCCGCCTGGGCCTTGCCTCCAGGCTCATATTAGCCTGTGAAGAGGCGATGCAGATGCCAGCAGTCCGGCTCAGCGTAAGACGCTCCAATTTTGGTGCTCAGCATCTGTACTTCAGGTTGGGGTACCATCACGTAGGGGTGTGGGAGAAATATTATGAAGATGGCGAAGATGCCCTGATCATGGAGAAAGTCATCCTTAAAAGAAGTTGACAATCCTGGACAAGCGATATATCATAACCCTATATTGGAGTGATACCATTATGCGAGTATCGGATTTCAAAATTTTCACGGTTCGGAGTTACTAAGGCACGCAATATTTCTGCGTGCCTTTTTGTTTCCCAATTCAGATCAAGGAGACAGTTACCATGGACTACGGAATGATCGGCAAAATTGAAAAAGCAAAACGCTACGCTCAAGAAAAGAATCGCTTTGAGTTCAAAAGCCTCAGTGTAGCAGTCAAAGGTGACAATAACACCCACTATGTTTCTTACGATGATGGCGATTGGAAATGCGATTGTGAGTTCTTCGCCCTGCGCGGCCGCTGCGTTCATACCATCGCTCTTGAAACCATCCTGGAAGGCATGATCCAGGCGGAACCCTTACCGACCGAGTAATTTCATTAAAAAATGATCAACAACTCACCCTGGCGGAGGGTCTATTCTCTTTGCCAGGGTGAATTATTTTTTGAGGATCAGATTTGAAGATGCTTCAGATAATTACTTGACTAGCTTTCCTGCACCGATAAGGGCCATTCCTCTTTGAGCAAACCATATACAAGGGTGTCTTGCCAGACCGGCATTCCTTGAGCGTCGCGGTGAAAGAAAATATTCTGGCGCAAATGGGCTTCACGGGTAAAACCAAGCCGCTCCAGCAGGTGCCAGGAATTTTGGTTGGCCGGGTTGCAGTTGGCGATTACTTTACGTGCGTTGAGCTCCACAAACAGGTAGGTGAGCAATGCACCAACGCTTTCGCGGCCGAACCCTTGTTTCCAATAAGTGTTGTTGAAAACGTAACCAATCTCCCATGTGTGGTATTCCCCTTCCACAAAAAAGAGGTTGCCAATAACTGGGCCATTCTTGATTTGGACAGCCAGAAAACGTTCGTCAACGGAGCGAACAGCCACTTCCATGCCGGCTTCTTCCATCGAGTAAGTGTTATAAGGTTCGTACTGCACTACTTCTTCTTTAGATAAATAATTGTAAAGATCCTCTTTATCTCCAAGGGTAAAGTGACGGATCTGAAGACGTTGGGTTGTGATCTGAACCATATTTTGAACCTTTAGTGGTATTGGTGCTT
>CAZWKK010000405.1:0-1629 GCA_964634855.1 uncultured Anaerolinea sp. | reverse complement strand
CAGCCGAAGCGTATGCAAAAATGGCTTTGATCCTGGGGAGTGAATCTGCAAAATTGGAATTAGATTCTTTAGAAGGTTTGTCTTACCTGCTTGTTCTTGAAGACGGTACCCAATTTAGCAATTATTCTTTTAATGAAATGGTATGGAACGAAAGATGGATCAATCAACGAAACCAAATTACAGCATAGAAGATGTAGAAGAGCAGTTCAGTATCGCCAGCGTTTTCCTGGTCTTACTGGCGGTCATCGCTGGTGCGATTGGTGGCATGTATCTTTTGCGTGTTCTGATGCCTGGGTATTATCAATCAGTAGCCAGTGCTCAACCCAAAGTGTACTGGTATCTCACCCGTGCCAGTGCCTTTGTGGCTTATTTTTTGCTTTGGTTCTCCATGGTACTCGGCGTGGGCGTGACCAATAAATTGGCTGCCAAGTGGCCTGGCTTGGCTAAAACCAATGATCTGCACCAATACGTCAGCCTGCTCGGGTTGGCTTTCGGACTATTCCACGGCCTGATCCTGGTGGGAGATCAGTACATGAACCTGAAGGTCTTCCAGATCTTTGTCCCCTTCTCCATTTCGGTTTATCGTCCTATCGAAGTGGGGATTGGCCAGGTGGCCTTTTATATTTGGGCGATCGTCCTTTTTAGCTTTTATGTGCGTAAACGCATCGGCTCAAAGGTTTGGCGGGCAATCCATTATCTGTCTTACCTCACCTTGCTGGGTGCGTTGATCCATGGCTTGCTGAGTGGAACTGATACCGGCGTTTTGGCATCGAATTTGTTCTATTGGATCACAGGTGCGATCTTGCTCTTCCTCACTGTGTATCGCATCATAGCTGAAGTAGTTGCTGCATCTGAACGGAAACAGAAGCTTAGCGCCCGTATGAATTAAATTTGCTATCATCTTGCGTTTCTCCTCCTTTACTAAACGCCCGAATCGCATCGGGCGTTTTTGCTATTTTTGTCATCTGTTTTATAATGGAGCCAACCTTCTTTTAAGGAGAAATCATGTCTGAACAAACACCCCCGCGCTGGGACCTGAGCAATGTCTACCCCAGCTTATCATCAAAAGAGTACGCCGCTGACCTGAAGAAGTTGACCGACCTGATCGCTGACCTGGATGCCTATTTGGTTGGGCCTATCAGCAAGGTCACAGTTAATTCTTCCAATGAGGATCTGGCTAAAGCGGCCGCCGGCATTATTGAACGAACCAATGCCATTTTGCTCATTGCAGGCACAATGCGTGCTTATATCGAATCCTTTGTGTCCACCGATTCTTATAACAAAGAAGCCATGGCCAAACAATCTGAGTTTGACCAGGTGGCCATCGGCATTGACAAATTAGATGTCAAGGTACGTGCCTGGGTTGGTTCTGTGGCCAGCAAACTGGAAGATTTCATCAATCTGAACCCGGTCACCAAGGCCCACCCGTATTACCTGCGTGAAGCTGCCCGAGCCAGCAAATTCCTCATGTCTGAAAAAGAGGAGATGCTTGCGGCAGAACTCTCACTTAGCGGTTCCACTGCCTGGACAAAACTTCAGGGGACTGTGGTCTCACAATACAGTGTTCCCTTTGAATTGGACGGCAAGATCCGCAAACTGCCCATGCCAGCCCTCATCAATTTGCGTTCG
>CAZWKK010000404.1:0-1638 GCA_964634855.1 uncultured Anaerolinea sp. | reverse complement strand
GACCATCACGATAATAAATGAAAGAGGCCGCCAACATGGCGGTGACGATAAATGCGTGTCCAGCGATCCCGATCAGGGTCATCCATGAAGAGGGATCCGGTAATTCCCAAAGGAGGTTCATGCCTTCGCTGATGAGAATGGCGGTGAGCACGAACATACCCGTACCTGGTAAGAAGAAACGAACCATACGGATACTAAGCATGATCGATTGGAAGGGGCGTTGGTGGAGCACAAAAATTCCGTGTGGAGAAAAGATGAGCGGAACCACCAGCCATAACATCACAACCATGGCCATGATGATGAGGAACTGACCAAGCGTGGGGCTTAGCATGACAAAAACGCTGATGAGTGAGAGGCCGGGTACAATGATGATCATGAGGACCAAAGCCAGTATCAGGAATATCACCAGCGAATGGCCATATTCGACCATCAATGTTTTCAGATCGAACTTCTCAACCGGCTTGTTGGTGTAGCGGGACAGGGCATTAAAGTAGATGCTGCCCAACAAAAAGCCAACCAACGTCAATGCTGCGATGACCAACAAAGCTGTACCCTCGGTGGGGACTTCAAAAACCATGCTCTTCAATGGTGAAGCGGCTGCCAGCTCACGAGAAAGTAAACTGGGCACTCCTACTGGGAAGGTTCGTACCGAAACGGCAAGATTAAAGTTGTTCAGCACAAGCGCATAACTGTCAATAAAAGCTTTGGATTGAGTCTGCAGATCGGCATTGCCCAGCTGAGTCATCATCTGTTGCAAGTTCTGGAAATAATCAGTGAGAAGGCGTGTGATCTTGATCTTGGGTCCCAGCCAGAGCACTAGATCGAGTGCAATAGGCAAAATGATCAGCACAATATTGTTTGCAACCAAATTGAAGCCTGCGACCAGGGTCTGGATCAATTTGGGCGGTTGGACAGTGGAAGGAATCGGAGGCGTTTTCATACGAATGATAATTTTACCATAGGACAGAGGTTCTTATAACGGCATTCTTGTAATCAGCGCCGGCTTAAAGCAGGTATGGAATCTCTCGTTATTCCAGGCATGAGAGGGTAGAATTAGGTTCATGAACGATTCTCAACATCTTCCCGATTACGACCGGGTGAGCATTGTCACTGCTACAGTGCTATTGGCTTACTCACTGGCTGCATTCATTCAATTACCGGAGCAATCACTGGCGCTGCAGTTGCCAGGATTTCTGTTTGAGATTAAGTTCAATTTCTTCACCATTATCTCAATTTTGGTGGCCATTCTGGCGGCCGCAGGCACAGATTGGATCATCAGTGCGCATCCAAAGTTTACCCAGGTAAGGCGTTGGGAGCACTGGGTGTTACCAGCCTTTACAGCCATGGTTTTGGGCGTGCCCCTCAATGCCATCGCGGTCTCCGGTCCCTGGTGGATCGTCTTCGGACTGGGTGCACTTTTATTCATTAGTATTCTCATTGCTGAGTACATTTCTATCGATCCGATGGATACACGGTATCAGTTTGCTGCGCTTTCTATCAATGTGGTCTCTCTTGGGCTTTTCTTTTTCTTGACCATTGCCCTGCGCGGAGCCGGACTACGTTTATACTCAATCTTGCCGTTGATCATCATCGCTGTGGTTTTAATGAGCGCCAGAAGCCTGCACCTGCGATTGTTTG
>CAZWKK010000403.1:0-1639 GCA_964634855.1 uncultured Anaerolinea sp. | reverse complement strand
CACGTCCCAGCCGTAGGAATGGGCCAGTTCGATCCATTCCAGCGGGTGCAGCCGGCCGGAGAAGTTGGATTGGGCGGGGTAAGCAAACAGATGCGGCTTGCCATGTTCAGTTTTTGCCAACTCAGCTTTAATTTTGGCGGGGTCGATCTCCATCTCCGGCGGCAAGACCGGGATGTAGGTCACCTCAGCGCCACGGGCCTGAGCGTATTCGCGGATGCCGTTGACCGAGTTGTGATTATCAAAGGTGAGCAGATAGCGGCTGCCAGACTCAAATGGGTAAGACTCTCCCACCAGTTTGAGCGCTCCGCTGGCGTTGGAGGTGAAAATGACCACATACTCATCCGGATCGGCCTTGAAGAAGCGCATGATCTCAGTGCGTGCCTCTTCTACCAGGTGGGTGGAGGCGATGGAGGTGGGGTTGGAAGAATGAGGGTTACCAAAAAGGTTGTCACTGAGCAAACGGTGATGCAGCGCGATCTGGCTTTCAGCATACAGCCCAGACCCCGTGTAATCGAGGTAAACATGTCCAACGGCGTCCAGTCGGGCATAATCCATTTTGCGCAGTTCATCCAACTTTGCGGTTTTCTGGAAATCAGGATACTTTTGCTTGAAGTTTTCGAATGTTTGGTTGGGCATTTGCCTATTGTAATTCAAAAAATCCGATTAATGGCAAAACAGCCTGTGATTTCACGCAGGCTGTTTTGCGTACCAATAATGGTTTACTTACCGTAATAGGCTTGCAAGTACAACTCGCGGATCTCGCTGATGAGTGGATAACGCGGGTTGGTTCCTGTGCACTGGTCATCAAAGGCTTCTTCAGCCAACTGGTCCAAACGGGCCAGGAATTCTTCTTCGTTGATGCCATAGTCTTTGATGGATAGCGGGATGTTGAGGGCGCGCTTCATCTGGTCCAAAGAGGCTACCAGAGCTGCGATCTTTTCATCGTTACTGTCCCCGCCGAGGCCAAGGTAATCTGCAATGCGCACGTAGCGGGCGATGGCGCCGGGGTAGCGGTACTGTGGGAATGCGGCCTGTTTGGTGGGGTTATCCGTGGCGTTGAAGCGGATGACCTGGGTGATGAGCAGGGCGTTGGCAATGCCGTGCGGAATGTGGAAGGCCGCACCCAGTTTGTGAGCCATGGAATGGCAGATGCCCAAAAAGGCATTGGCAAAAGCCATACCGGCCATGGTGGAGGCATTGTGTACCTTCTCGCGGGCGCGCAGGTCTTGATCGCCATCATTGTAGGCGCGTTCGAGGTACTTATAGAGCACACGCAGGGCTTCAAGTGCCAGGCTGTTGGTGTAATCGGTGGCAGCCACAGAAACGATGGCTTCCAGTGAGTGGACGATGGCGTCGTAGCCAGAAGCGGCCGCCAGCGGTTTGGGCATGCCGATGGTCAGGTCAGAATCGATGATGGCCATGTCTGGGGTCAGAGAATAATCGGCAATGGGGTATTTCAGCCCGGTGCGGTCATCGGTGATGACGGCGAAGGGAGTGACCTCAGAGCCGGTACCTGAAGTGGTGGGGATGGCAATAAAGGTGGTCTTCTGGTTGCCAATGGGGAAGGTGTAGATCCTCTTGCGGATGTCCATAAAGCGCAGGGCCAGACCTTCAAATTCTACATCCGGGTGTTCGTACA
>CAZWKK010000402.1:0-1640 GCA_964634855.1 uncultured Anaerolinea sp. | reverse complement strand
GCAGGCTTCTTTGCCTGCCTGTTTGAAAAGATAGCCCCAATGGAACTGCCGCAGCAATCAGCGCCGGCTCGGCCGTTGGAACGCGCGGGGTTTGTAGCTACCGCGCATGCTGTGGCAGCCAGCATCGGCCAGCAACTGGCGCGAGACTACGGCTTTGATCTGCCCGCCACCCTGGCCGAATATGACCTGGTGCTGATGCAGCGCTACGAAAAGACCATTGCCATGCCGCAAAAAATGCTGGAGCATTTTGGCGAGTTGCCGCTGGAATACGCCGGCCTTTTGTTGGGAGAAACCAGCAACAATGAATTTATTCTTTCACACGAATGGGTTTCTCGCTTTGGCAGCGGTTTTCGCTCCGGCAAAGTGTTCCTGACGGATGAACAAGCCGAAAGTTGGTTGAAGGGGGAGGATTGTTTTGACGCTTTGGCAGGGGCAGAGGAGCAGGGCAGGGTAGTGATCGTTTGCCGGCAAGATGGACTGGTGCTGGGGCGCGGCAAAGTGCTGAAGGACCGCTTGAAGAACCTGTTGTTACGCCGCCTGGCCTGAGACTGAATCCATCTCACCGCGCTCGTATAAGACCAGAGCCGTGGCGGCCATGGCGGCCGTTTCCATGCGCAGAATACGCGTTCCCAAAGTTACCGCGCTAAAACCAGCCTGTGCGGCCAGTTTGACTTCCTCTACAGAAAACCCGCCCTCCGGCCCGATGAGAATTTCAACCTTGTTCCCGACGTACGCATTGAGCGCCTGGCGCAGGGTGGTGCCTTTTTCATCTTCCCAGGGGATGAGCCGGCACACATCCGCTACAGGAGGCTCAGCCAGCATTTTGGCGAACTTCAAGGTGGGCTCCAAAGTGGGGATCAGCCCGCGGTGACTTTGCTCGGCGGCTTCACAGAGGATCTTCTGCCAGCGTTCATATTTAGATTGGGCTTCTTCCACCGATTGCACCAAACTGCGTGAGCTGATGACCGGTACAAAGCTGCTGGCGCCGAGTTCAGTGCATTTTTGCAGCATCCATTCAAACTTTTCTCGTTGGGTCAGGCAAAGCAGCAGGCGTACCCGGGTGTGCGGTTCAGTGGTGTTGGGTTGAACGCTGAGTATCTTGCCGCTGGTTTGTTTGGGGGTCACTTCCAATAACTGTACCGAATATTCCATCCCCTCGCCGTCCAGTGCCATCACCATCGAATCGGGTTTTAGGCGCAACACATTAGCGATCTGCCTGGAAATTGTCTCCGGGAAGACGACCTCATTATTTACAAAACTAGTGGGGGGGAGAAAAAATCGGTTCATAAAACTCCACTTTTTTAATCTACTCCGATTATACTTGCCTATATGAAATCTCAAGAACCGTTTGCAGATAAGAGTATTCAGGAAGAGCAGAAACGAAATTTTAGATATTTCGATCTGATCATGGCCTTGTTCGTGACCGTGTTGATTGTCAGCAATGTTGCTTCCTCAGCCAAGATCATTGACTGGGAAGTTGCAATTTTTGGATTGCCGCTGGCTTTTGATGGCGGTACCATCCTGTTCCCGATCAGCTATATATTTGGGGATGTTTTAACCGAAGTCTACGGTTTTAAACGTTCTCGCCGCGTCATTTGGACGGGCTTTTCCTGCCTGGCGTTCAGCGCTGTGGTGTTGTG
>CAZWKK010000401.1:0-1646 GCA_964634855.1 uncultured Anaerolinea sp. | reverse complement strand
ACCACCAAAGCAGCGCCTTTGTCGGCCAAATAATCGGCGTTGACCTTTTGATAGCGCCAAGCGAAGGGATAGGGTACCAAAATAGCTGGCAGGCCATAGAAGGGCAGCTCACCAAGTGTGGAAGCGCCGGCACGAGAAAGCACCACATCCGCGCTGGAAAAGGCTACTGCCATCTCTTCGTGCAAATAAGGGAAGGGATGATAGTGGCTGCTCAACTCTGCGGGCAGGGCAGCCTGTACTTTTTGAATTTCTGGCCAATCCAGTTCACCGGTGAGGTGAATGACCTGGGCGATCTTGAGCAGCTCTGGCAGGTTGGCAGTAATGGCCTGGTTGATGAGACGGGCGCCTTTGGAGCCGCCGGAGATCATCAGCACGGGCAGGTCATTGCTCAGCCCCAGTTGTTTACGAGCAGCGGTGCGATCTACTTTGCGCAGATCAGCACGGGTGGGGTAGCCAGTGACAACCAGGCGTTTGTTAGCCGGGAAGAACTGGCTGGAGGTTTCTGTGGTGAGGGTAATGGTATCTGCTACCCTGGAGAGGGCTTTCAAGGCCAGACCGGGTTCAATATCAGGCACATAAAGCAGTGTGGGCACTTTGAGACCGGCGACGGCCACAGGGGCAGCCACATAACCACCGGTGAAGAGGAGCACGTCGGGGTTGAACTCGCGAAGGATGCGACGGGCAGCGAAATATCCCTGGGCTAATTTGACCAGGTTTGCAGGAAGTGCGCGAAGACCCACCCCGTGCAATCCGGCAGCCGGAACGGCGCGGAAGGGGATGTTCTGGCGGGCCACGAGGTCAGCTTCCATGCCGCCTTCGCCGCCTACCCAGAGAACACTCTCTGCTCTTTCGTTAATTGCCTGCAGGATCGACAGGGCTGGATACACTCCCCCGCCGGTCCCCCCGGCGCAGATCAACAACCGCACCACGTGGACTCCCTTCTGAAGCAGATTTTGTCTGCTTCGATGTACGAGCGATTCCCATCAAAAGACCAATACCGCACAAGACGGTGAATAAGCTGGACCCACCTGAACTGATCAGGGGGAGGGCATTTCCTGCAAAGGGCAGGAGGTTGACGATAACTGCCATGTTGATGGCTGCTTCGATGAAGATCCAAAGGGTGATGCCAGCAGCTAACCAACGACCTAATTCATCTTTGGCGCGTTTGGCAATGGTCAGCCCACGCCAGAGAATAACAACATAGAGTGATATGACAGCGAAGGCGCCAATAAGGCCGGTCTCTTCAGCGATCACAGCGAAGATCGAATCGGTGGGGGCAACAGGCAGACCAATAAACTTGGTCACGGAGCGTCCGATGCCAGCTCCAAAGACGCCACCATTGATCACGGCTTCCAAAGCCCACTTCACATGGTCAGAGGCGTTTTCAGGGTTTTGCAGACCATTCCAGTAATCCGTAAGGCGGACGCGGGCATTGTGATAGACCAGAACAGTCAATGCGCCAACGGCTGCAGTGACGAGCACAACGGTGAGGATCTGGCGCAGGCTGCCACCGGCGATGAAAAAGAGGATACCACCCAGCAAAACGATGGTTGCGGCTGCAGAAACATCTGGCTGGGCCAGGATCATACCGGCGGTGACACCCAGAATGACCATGAGGGGGATGAGACCGTATGACCACTGGTTCA
>CAZWKK010000400.1:0-1656 GCA_964634855.1 uncultured Anaerolinea sp. | reverse complement strand
ACAGCTTCTTGCGGCATGCAAAGCGCTCCATGCCGGCATAGGGGCCACCGTTCTCATTGATGTGGGCTTCTTTGTCCAGGATGTTGATGCTCTCCAGATGGTGATTCTGGCCGATGGTGTAGTCGTTGGGGTCATGGGCAGGCGTGATCTTGACCGCGCCGGTGCCGAATTCGCGGTCCACGTATTCATCGGCGATGACAGGGATGCGGCGGCCAAGGATGGGCACAACCAGTTCCTTGCCCAGGAATTTTTGGTAGCGTTCGTCTTCAGGGTGGATGGCCACGGCGGTATCGCCCAAAATGGTCTCAGGCCGGGTGGTGGCCACGGGGATGTACTCACCGCTGCCATCGGCCGCCATATATTTGAAGTAGTACAGGAAACCGGGCTCTTCTGAATATTCCACTTCCAGATCGGAGACGGCAGTACGCAGCGACGGTGACCAGTTGATCATGCGCGGACCGCGGTAAATGAGGTCTTTTTCGTAGAGGGTCACAAAGGCTTCTCGCACGGCTTTGGAGAGACCTTCATCCAGAGTAAAGCGCTCGCGGCTCCAATCGCATGAAGCACCCAGTCGGCGGATCTGGCGGGTGATGGCGGAGCCGTATTTTTCTTTCCAGGCCCACATACGTTTGAGGAACTCTTCGCGGCCAAGATCGTCGCGGCGGATGCCTTCTTTTGCCAGAGCTTTTTCTACCAACATCTGCGTGGCTATGCCAGCATGGTCGGTACCGGGCAGCCACAGGGTGGGCACACCCTTCATGCGGTTGTAGCGGATCATCAGGTCTTCCATTGAGACGAACATGGCATGACCCAGATGCAGCTCACCCGTAACGTTGGCAGGCGGAATGGAAATGACAAACGGTTTGATGCTGGGGTCAAAGCCGGGTTTGGCCGGGTCGTTGGAAGGGCTAAAGTAACCTTTTTCTTCCCACATCTTGTACAACCGTTGTTCTGTAGAGCGAAAATCGTACGTTTTGGATAATTCTTCTGTCATGACAGTTCTCCCAATGCTGAGATTAAATAAAAAACCTTTCATCCTGCAAGAGGACGAAAGGGATGCTTCCGCGGTACCACCTCAGTTTGCCGTCTGTACGGCACGCTCACCCAAACCATCATTCGGGTTTCGCTGTAACGGGCTGCCCGTGCCGGTCTATTTTCCGGATTGGATTTCTTCGGCAAGAGAGTCAAATGACTTCGGTTGGAGATCACAGTGGGGGCTTTCAGCCAAGGCCACCTTCTCTGGCAGTTTTCTGCCAACCTACTCCTTTTGACCTAACTCGTATAAAATTGATGTACTGATTATACAAATTGGCAGGAGATTCGTCAATGTTTGCACTGCCGACGAATTGGCCCCCGTCTGAAAGGGACTCCATGACCGAGCACAACAACTTCAGCTGGGCACAGCGCTTGCAGGCTATTGCCCAGAGTGGTTTGGCCTACACCAACAATCCCTTTGACCAGGGACGCTATCTGGAGATCGAAGCCATCGCCGCTGAGCTGATGGCGCAGGCTACGGATACACCCGTCAAAGAGGTGGCGGCTATCTTTGAGGCGCAATCTGGATACGCCACTCCCAAGATCGATGTGCGCGGTGTGGTCTTCAAGAACGAAAAGATCCTGCTGGTGCGTGAGCTGTTGGATGGCGGCCGCTGGACC
>CAZWKK010000399.1:0-1658 GCA_964634855.1 uncultured Anaerolinea sp. | reverse complement strand
CTGCAAATCAGGCAGTTGCCGATCCTACCAGCACTCCGTATCCAATTTCTGCCGACCAGGCATCCGCTATCGCTTCCAATGCCTCCGGCGAGACGGCCGTAGCGATACCAGAGCTGGTAAATTATTCTGGAACAGCTGCTTACTCAGTCAAGTTCGCCAATGGCCTGGTTTATGTTAATGCCAATACTGGTGAGGTACTCTACAACGGCGTTCAGGTAACTCAGTACATCAGCAAAGACCAGGCTTCCCAGATCGCCATTAATTACACTGGCGATAACCGAGTGGTTGAGGTGATCAGTGGTTACTACAACAATGCCCCGGCTTATCGGGTGACATTCTCAAATGGGGAACAGGTCTACATTGACCTGTATGGCAACATACTGGCTGTGCAATTACCTGTCTACACCAGCAGCAATTCTGGTGGAGGCGAGCACGAAGACGACGATTAATTTCATTGAAGAAACTTGGAGATTTCATTATGAACCAGCAACCTACACCTCGCAAGAAAAAGGTGTTTATTACAAGATCGTTTAAATATATGGTGGTAGCCTTCTCGGTTGCCAGTACCGTAGGGCTTTGGGGCCTCTTAAGCAAACAAGATGTTCAATCAATGAACAATACTGCTACTCTGAATAATCCTGATCCTCTGCCTACCCTCATAGCCCTGAACGATGTGCAGGTGAGCACGACCACCAGCACCACCACCAGCAGTAATGATCCATTGGCTTTGTTGCCTGTAGCAACCCAGCCTCCTGCTCAACCGAGCTATAACAACAGCAATACAAGCGTTCAGATCTTGCAACCTAACCCGGTAACGTCTACTCGGTCATCACGCAAATGAAAACAACTTCTTTTCAGGCGATGGGTTCAAGAATATTACTGGCCATGGATACGGAATCGGATGATTTCAGCACCCTGTCTGGCAAGGCAATAACCTGGTTTGAAGAATGGGAACAGATCTTCAGCCGATTTCGCCTGACCTCGGAATTGAATGAGGTTAATCGCGGCAGCGGTCATTGGATGAAGGTCAGTGAACCATTCTGGACCGTTTTACAGATCAGCCTGCAAAACAAAAAGTTGACCCACGGTCTGGTGACCCCAGACGCATTGAATGCCCTGGAGAATGCTGGCTATTCAGTTTCTTTTGAAGAGTTGGCTGATCACATTGAGAGTTTTCTACGGCAGCCCATCTCCCTAAGCGAAGATGGGGAGATCGAATTAGACGAAGTAAACAAAGCCATCCGCCTTCCGCAGGGCCGCCGCATTGATCTGGGCGGTGTGGTCAAAGGTTGGGCAGCCTGGCAAGCGATGTTGAGGCTGCAAGAATCTGCACCTGTACTGGTAGACGCAGGCGGTGATATCGCCATCAGTGGAAGCTTGACTGACGGCCAACTATGGCCAGTAGGCGTTCTAAATCCGTTGGATGCCAATCAGAACCTCCATTTGTTGATGGTTGGAGCAGGTGGGTTGGCTACATCGGGCAGAGATTATCGCAAATGGCAGCGAGATGGCCGATGGCAACATCACATCATCGATCCGCGCATTGATAAACCTGCAGAAACAGACGTGTTGAGCGCAACGGTGTTTACCAAAGATCTGATCGCAGCCGAAGCGTATGCAAAAATGGCTTTGATCCTGGGGAGTGAATCTGCAAAATT
>CAZWKK010000398.1:0-1667 GCA_964634855.1 uncultured Anaerolinea sp. | reverse complement strand
CTGCAAATCAGGCAGTTGCCGATCCTACCAGCACTCCGTATCCAATTTCTGCCGATCAGGCATCTGCTATCGCTTCCAATGCCTCCGGCGAGACGGCTGTAGCGCTGCCGGAGCTGGTAAATTATTCTGGAACTGCCGCTTACTCGGTCAAGTTTGCTGATGGCCTGGTTTATGTTAATGCCAATACAGGTGAGGTTCTTTACAACGGCGTACAGATAACCCAGTACATCAGCAAAGATCAGGCTTCCCAGATCGCCATCAATTACACCGGCGATAACCGGGTGGTTGAGGTGATCAGTGGTTACTACAACGATGCGCCGGCATACCGGGTGACATTCTCAAACGGAGAGCAGGTCTACATTGACCTGTACGGCAACATCCTGGCCGTGCAATTACCTGTTTACACCAGCAGTAGTTCTGGTGAAGGCGAGCACGAAGACGACGATTAATTTCATTGAAGAGACTCGGAGATTTCAATATGAACCAGCAACCCGCACCACACAAGAAAAAGGTGTTTATCACACGATCCTTTAAATATATGGTGGCAGCCTTCTCTTTGGCCAGTACCGTTGGACTTTGGGGCCTCTTAAGCAAACAAGATGTTCAATCAATGAACAATGTTTCCACCCAGAGCAACCCGGATCCATTGCCCACCTTGATTTCCCTGAACGATGTGCAGGTGAGCACGACCACTAGCAATACCAGCAGCACCAGCGGCAGTAATGACCCATTGGCTTTGTTGCCAGAAGCAACCCAGCCTCCTGCTCAGCCAAGCTATAACAACAGCAATACCAGTATTCAGATCTTACAGCCAAACCCTGTCACTTCTACGCGGTCATCTCGCAAATGAAAACAACATCTTTTCAGGCGATGGGTTCCAGAATATTACTGGCCATGGATACGGAATCGGATGATTTCGGTACCCTGGCTGGCCAGGCTGTAGCCTGGTTTGAAGAATGGGAACAGATCTTCAGCCGTTTTCGCCTGACCTCGGAGTTGAATGAGGTCAATCGTAGCAACGGTCGTTGGATGAAGGTCAGCGAACCATTCTGGACCGTTCTGCAGATCAGCCTGGAGAATAAAAAGTTAACCCACGGTCTGGTGACCCCAGACGCGTTGAACGCCCTGGAGAATGCCGGTTATTCAGTTTCTTTTGAAGAGTTGGCAGATCACATGGAAAGCCTTCTTAGGCAGCCGATCTCCCTAAGCGAAGAAGGGGAGATCGAATTAGACGAAGCTAACTGGGCCATCCGCCTTCCGCAGGGTCGCCGCATTGATCTGGGCGGTGTGGTCAAAGGTTGGGCGGCCTGGCAGACGATGTCGCGGCTCAAAGAGACTGCACCCGTACTGGTGGATGCCGGTGGCGATATTGCCATCAGCGGACCTTTGAATGACGGTCAACCCTGGCCAGTAGGAGTTCTTGATCCACTGGATGCCAACCACAATCTTCATTTACTGATGGTTGGGTCAGGTGGGTTGGCTACATCGGGCAGAGATTATCGCAAATGGCAGCGGGATGGTCGTTGGCAGCACCACATCATCGATCCGCGCATTGATAAACCTGCAGAAACCGACGTGTTGAGCGCAACAGTGTTTGCCAAAGATCTGATCACAGCCGAAGCGTATGCAAAAATGGCTTTGATCCTGGGGAGTGAATCTGCAAAATT
>CAZWKK010000397.1:0-1667 GCA_964634855.1 uncultured Anaerolinea sp. | reverse complement strand
GCGGTCTCGACCCCGGTGGGGCCGCCCCCTACCACCACGAAGGTGAGCATGGCCTGGCGCAGGGCTTCATCGGTTTCCTGGTTGGCCAACTCAAACATGGTGAGCAGGTGGTTGCGGATGCTGGTGGCATCTGCAATGTTCTTCAGCCCGTAAGCATTGCGTTCCAGAGATTCCATGCCAAAGAACTGGGTGACGCCACCTACCGCCAGGATCAGTGCATCAAAGGCGATCTCGCCGGCGTCTGTGCTCAGCTTTTTGCCGGGCAGATCCACTTTACGAACGTCGGTGAGCATGAATTCCAAATTCTTCTGGCTGCGCAAGATGCCGCGCACTGGGTGGGCGATCTCATCCGGTGAAATACCGGCAGTGGCCACCTGGTACAAGAGGGGTTGGAAAAGGTGATAGTTGTTGCGGTCAATTAAAGTGACACGAACGGGGGCGTTGGCCAAGGCGCGGGCGGCGCGTAAACCGCCAAAACCGGCGCCAACGATAACGATATGAGGGAGAGCAGCTTGGTTTTGCATAATAGCCTTTCCTAGATTGACTGAATTATAACCAAAGCGATTCCTGCACTGCAATCAACAATAATGATGATTTGGGGGTTAAACGAAAAACTGCACCCCGTAGTGCAGTCTTTCAAGGAGGAGAAAATGGGAAAGAATGAAGTTCGCTGTTGCTCAGTGGTTTTGTTATTTGCTTGATCTTATTTTAGGATAGGGCAACAAAAACTCCCCCGGTAAATGGGGGAGTGTGAGACTGTCCGAAAGGACAGTATTTATCTTGTTATGGGAAAGCTAATAACTCATCAACCAGGCGGAGATGCCGATGAGCAGGGCAATGATGAGGCTGACCGGCAACGTCTTGCGCAGTACTTCGCCTTCGCGGTTCTTCATTTCAGGACTGGTGCTGACGCCAACTGCCAGCTTGGCAGGGGCGATCATACTGCCCAGCGAGCCGCCGGTGGTCTGGGCGCCCATCATCACCAGCGGGCTGGCGCCAACCAGGATGGCCACTGTCTTTTGCAGGGTGCCAAACAACACATTGGAGTTAACATTGCTGCCGGTGGCAAATGATCCCAGCATGCCCACCAGAGGGGAAAAGATGGGGAAGAGCACGCCAGCGAAATTGCTCAAGCCCTGGGCCAACACTTGGGTCATGCCAGTATGTTCCATGATGGTGGAGAGGCTGATCATGAACAGCGATCCAAGGCTGGCCGGCAAAGCTGAGTGAATGGTGGAACGCAGGGTCTTGCCCAGGTCAGGGTTGGGGAAGGACGGGACGAACTTGAAGACGGGGATGATCAGCGCCAGGGTGAGTAAAATGAGGCTGCCGGGGTGGGTGAACAGGTGCAGCAGATTGCCATTCTCAGCCGAGGTGAGGATGCCAGTGGTGGTGTTGACCTGCGGAAAGGCAATGGTCCAGGTAAATGAAGAGAGAAATTTGTTGATGGGAGGCACCAGCGACACGATCAGCATTACGCTCACCAGGGTGCCGTACCCCACCAACCCGGCACGCAGACTGACCTTGTCGATCTGTTCGGCTTTGACGCTGCCGTCGTTCTTGCTCAGGGTGGAGCCCACCAGGAAACCGCTCACGGAAGCAATGAGGGCGCTGATGGGGATCATGCCCCACACGCCGGCAAAGTAATGCACCACAGCGGTGACCGC
>CAZWKK010000396.1:0-1685 GCA_964634855.1 uncultured Anaerolinea sp. | reverse complement strand
GCTTGTAAAAGAACTTTTTCGTTTATAATATTATTTTAATCAACTGATGCAATTTCGCATCTTCCCAAGACGAAAAGTAGGGTTTTATGGGGTTAACTGATCTTTCATTTACACCAACAGAATATATTCTCCTCAATGGAGATAAATTTGCACCTGAGTCAGGCGGCCCAAACAAACTTGCCTTACTTTGCAGCGATGGATTTGTTGATGGCGCAACTCTGGCCAAGCTGATCTGCGTTGGCGCTATTTTGGCCAATGAAGAAGAAGGCGCCCTCACCCTGAACCTGGAACAAAGCAAAAAGATCTTCGGGCTCAAAGAAACCACTCGATTGGTCATTCGCCCCACAGGCCGCCCCTCCAACTGGAATGGCTTTACCCTGGAAACCGCGGTTTTATTTGTATGTACGCAAGCCTATGCCGTGCCAGGTGATTACAGTGTGAAGAACATCATTTACAATATTGTGGCAGAAGACCGGCCTCGCCCATGGGAAAAGATCATTGAATTGGTGGAGGGCGGACTGGCTTCAAGTAACTGGTTAATGCCCGTTTCTGGCGAGGCAGCGGCGGCTTTCTTGACTCCCTACATCTGCCCTGCCAAAGTGCGCGATCTGGCCCTCGCCCAACCTGCCGCCCCTGTGATGAACCTACTGATGAACTGCAAAAAGGTACGACCAGAGATCTGGAAACAATTGACCAGCGAGATCAACGCTGCGTTCGCAGAACGAATTCCAGAATAACCCTCTCTTATTTAAAAATATCAGCTCCCCAAATGGGGAGCTGATTTTATCCTCAGACGCGGCGGCCCGGTTCTGATAAACCGGACCGTTCAAAAGGAGAGAAGTCGACAGGTAAGCCTACTCGTCGGTATTTCCACCCAGGTACGCGTTGATGACCACAGGGTTATGCAGCAGATCATCGGCGGGACCTTCAAGGGCCACCCGGCCGGTATCCAGCACATAACCACGATCGGCAATGGAGAGCGCCATCAGAGCGTTCTGTTCCACCAGCAAGATGCTGGTGCCCGATTGATTGATCTCGCGAATGGTGTCAAAGATCTGCTCTACCATGATGGGGGAGAGACCCATGGAAGGTTCATCCAGTAATAAGACACGGGGCTTGGCCATAAGACCGCGGCCAATGGCCAGCATCTGCTGCTCGCCACCCGAGAGGGTGCCGCCCTTTTGGTTGCGGCGTTCCTTCAAGCGGGGAAAGCGCGTGTAGACCTTCTCCATCAGTTCTTCCACCTCTTTTTTATCGTTGTTGAGGTAAGCGCCCATTTCAAGGTTTTCCCAAACGGTCATGGAAGAAAAGATCTTGCGGCCTTCAGGCACTTGGATAAGACCGCGTTTGACGATCTCAGGTGGACTTACCTTGGTGATCTCAGCACCGTCATAATTGATGGTACCGGTGGTAGGACGCAGCAACCCGGAGATGGTGTTCAAGCTGGTCGATTTTCCAGCACCGTTGGCGCCAATGAGGGTGACGATCTCTCCTTCATTTAAGTTGAAGCTCACGCCTCGCAGTGCCTGAATTGCACCGTAATGTACATTGATGTTATCAACTGATAGGATCATGGTTAATTCTTCCTGCTGTATTTTTTAGCCAGTGCTGCACCGCCAGGTCCAAGTTAGGCCTCGATCACGCGCGGATTTGCCTGGGTCGCTTGTTTTCTGCCATCTGCTATC
>CAZWKK010000395.1:0-1690 GCA_964634855.1 uncultured Anaerolinea sp. | reverse complement strand
AAGGCAAGAGCCAAAACTACCCCTGGAATGCCAAAGGGCAAGATCATGAGCAGATCAAGTAATGGTTTTGCAGTGTGAAGGCGTACATGCACCCAATAAACTGTGGGCACGACCACCAACAAGCTCACCAACACGGTAGAGACCGAGAGAACTAATGAATTACGCAAAGTAGAGAAGAAATAAGGATTCTTGGCTGCGGTGATGTAGCCTTCAAATGAATACCCTTCTGGCAATATAGTGCGATCCCAGCGAGTGGCCAAAGAGAAAAGATAGGTGGCCACAATAGGAATGATCATATACAGGATGAAAAATACAATAATCAGAACCTGGCTAACAGATGGTTTTTGCTTCATTGGGTCCTCATTCCGATCAACGTCGTGTCCAGCGGCGAGCCCGATTGGTCGCGATCTGATAAATAACAATGCTCGTGCCCATGATCAACAAGGACAAAATCGCCATCGCCTGACCGATGCCAGGATCATGCAGCACTTCGCCAGCGATCGTGAACCCGATCTGCAGCGTGACCAACGATAGACGGGAACCGGTAAGGGTATAGGCTGTGGCATAGGCACCAAAGGCATTGGCAAACAAAAGAGTGAACCCGGCGATGAGAGAGGGTGCCAACACAGGAATGCCTATGTGCCACCAAAAACGGAAAGTGTCGGCGCCCAAATTGAATGCCGATTCACGCCATTCCTTTTTCAAACCGGCAAAAGCCGGGATGATGAGCAAAACCATCAAAGGAAGCTGAAAATAAACATAGGCCAGGGTCAACCCAGAAAAGGAATAGACCGAGAAATCAGGGTAGATCTTCCAATTGAAGTATTGCAGCAGGAATTGGGTTACCACACCATTTGAACCGAGAATGATGATAAAAGCGAACGCCAGCGGAGCCCCGGCAAAATTGGTGGTCACGTCAGAAAGAGTAACCAAAATCTCTTGCACCCGCTTGTTCGGCCAACGATAAATGGCGTATCCAATGAATACACCCAGCACTGTACCGATGGTGGCAGTCAATCCAGAGAGCTTAATGCTGTTGATGAATGACTTGAGGTACAAAGGCGCCAGTGCATCACCGTAGTGGCTCAGCGTCAGGCCACCACCTTTTAGCTGTAGACTGTCTCGAAACAGCAGAAGAATTGGAATGATCTCAAAAGCAAGGCAAAAAACAAGAAATGGGATCAAACCCAGCCAGGCAGCACGCATCTTGCGCATTTTTGCATCATTTGCAGAGTTCGACATTGTTTTACCGCCTATCAGGAATTTTTGACATCATTATACAGATGTTTGTTTTTTAATGCAAGTTTTTTGTTATGTTTTGTTACATTTGACTTATTGTTTTAATTCTGTTAGAATATTTTTCATAACATGTAAACAAAAAATGAACCTTCACCCCAATTTCCTGGAGATCCCATGGATCAAGAAGTTCTTCCTCAAAGCTCTCTTTCGCCTGATACCAATCATTTTGTCGCACAAGTGAAGGAATTGACCGGTACGCTCTTTACCCCTGGCCACCCGATCTTCGTCAACCGCTCCCCAGGGCGGCTGGATCTAATGGGTGGCAACGATGATTACACAGGCGGGTTGGTCTTTGAGACCACCATCGCAGAAGCCACCTTCTTTGCGTCTCAGCCTCGGGCAGACGCCCATTTTGTGCTGCATAATCCATCGGTGAGATCCATGGGGTGGA
>CAZWKK010000394.1:0-1697 GCA_964634855.1 uncultured Anaerolinea sp. | reverse complement strand
CGCGGGTGAGCTGGGCGGGGTTGACCAGGCAGACGCTGACGATGAACAGGCAGCGCTCCATGTCTGTGACGGGCTGATCACGGCCGGGGGTGGTGATGGTGAGCTCCTGGGTGATCAGGCGGGGCAGGCGGGCATTGAGAGCATCGAGGGCCTGTTTGAAGGCTTCGTCCATCAGATCTGAATTGTAGCGGGTGCCCTGGGAGTCTGAGAGGACCTGCAGGGCACGGGCTTTGAGGTCGGCTAGTGTGGTCATGAGGGCTTCTTGTTGGAATCATTGGGTCGTTGCTGCGGGCTGGCCAAAGCGATCTTGACCGGCACGTTACCCCGTTGGGCAGGTTGGGCTTCAGCATCTCGTTGGGCGCGCACCTGCCGGCGGGCTGCCTGGACTTCGGCGGCGCTGAACCAAAGTTTGCGTCCGTCAGAGATGACCACCACCATGCCGCCGTCTGGCAGAGATCTGAATGACAAGGGGTTCCCCTGGCTGCGGGGAGTGTACGGTGCAGCCAGGGTCTGGGCGATGATGCGATCAGGATTGGAGTTTGGTTCCATTGCCGTTATCCTCTATGGCGACGCCGGTGGAGTAGACCGCCAGGGCGGCTACTGCCATCTGTAGTGCCTGCCACATATCAATGTTTTGGCTGGCATAGGCGGCGGCCGTTGCCAGCAGAGCGGTGATGAGCACCCAGAATTTGCGTGAGCGCAAGATCTTTTGGATTTGTTCCAGAAAAGTCATTTTTTCTCCTTTTGTGTTTTTTATTGGAATGAAATTTGAACCACAAAAATGGATTCCGTTTTCGGTAGGGGCACGGCGCGCCGTGCCCCTACGCGTGCATGGGTGATTTTTAGACCACGATCTGGTTATGCCACGTTGGCTTTGTACAATGGACGGTAATCGGCCACAAAAACGCTGACCCAATGACGCACCTTCATGCGGATCTCATCGTTGCTGAACAAGGCGCCGTTCGTCTCTCCATCGGCGATGATGATCTCTGGCAGCAGACCAAAGCGTTCGCCCAGAATGATGCCTGGCGCCAGGCGCGGGTCGGCCACGGCAGCCCAATCGTTGGCGTCGCTAAACTCCGGCACGGTGATGACATCACCCATCTGCCCCTTTTGCAGGTTGTCTGAGAAGATGTTTGCTTCATGGGCAAACGAGGGGTAGAGGATCTGCATGGCCGTCAGGCGCAGGTCGCGCGGTACCAGCAGGTATTTGGCGTCAATGGCCTGTTTGGCGTTGGTGTTGCCGCTGGCAGTGACGAGGGGTTGGTTGTAAATGGCTTTACCAACAGCCTCCCAGGCACTGCCGCTGAGAGCGGTGGTGCCTAAATTGGCATGATGGGTGGCATCAAAGACCTTGTAGGTATCTGCCATGGCAGGGCCAACCCCGCTGTTGGCGGTGAAGATGCCCCCCACCAGGGCAGAAATGCGGCGTAGGGCGGCTGAAGCCAGTTTATTAGGGTACTGTCGCAGCTTGTGGGTTTCGTCGCGCTCGAACATTTCCAGAGTCAAACCTACATAGCCGCCATATTTTCCCCAGGAACCGGTCTCGTTGCTGTCGCTGACGGCCAACTCGGTGTAGGCGCCGCCTTCCGCTACAGAAGGCAGAACATTCACCTCGCCAACCAACACCCCCGTGATCTCTTGCAGGCTGTTAAAGTGCTCCACCTGTACGATCGGCTCCCACCAGCGGTAGCCAG
>CAZWKK010000393.1:0-1701 GCA_964634855.1 uncultured Anaerolinea sp. | reverse complement strand
GTCACGATCACTACTCCGGGTAATAATATTTTTTCAAGAGTGTTGAAAAAACAAAGGATTGCAACGCCTGGAAAACCAGCGTGAACAATAAAAGGACCAGTAAGTAAAAGAACACTTCTTTCATGTTGAAGAAGATGCGGGCATTATTGAGCAGGTACCCCAGCCCATCTTGTGAGCCGATGAACTCGCCCAACACCACCACTTTCACCGCCAGGCTCATGCCCAAACTCAGGTTGCTCTGCACAACCGGCACCAGCGTGGGCAGGTAAACGAAGCGCACGATGCCCCAGCGGTTGCCTTGAATGGAGGTCAGGTACTGTTCCAATGCCACATTTCGTTTGGAAAGCCCATTGACGGTATTAATCGCCAGGGTGGGCAGGGTCAGGAAGGCCACCAACAAAATGGGGGTCAGGCTGCCAATACCAAACATGAGCAGGAAGATCACGCCCAAGATCGTCCCTGGTAAAACCTGTAAGGCCACCATCAAAGAATTGATCGGTTTGATCCACCCTTTGATAAAAGCCAGGGTACCAATGAGCGTACCGGAAACGAATGCCAGCAAAAAACCTGTTAAGGTGCGGTAAGCCGTGAGCCAAAGGTGATGCAGAAAATCTTGTGGCAGATACGAGCTGATACTGGTCACCACTGCCAGAGGTGACGGGATGATATACGGGGGGTAGAAGAGCGAACCTACCCCCCAGATTGCGATGATCAGCAGAAAACCGACTGCCTCATTTCGCAGGGATGTAATAAAAAGCCGAGTCGTTTTCATCCAACGGTTTCCCGATCAACTGGTAATACCCATTAATGGCCGTCTGGAGATCGGTACCTGTTACCAGGTTGTAATGGGTGCGGCTCAAAGATTTCTCCAACTTGGGAGCGGGCAGCTTGTAGTTATCCTTGACGGCAGCAACAGCTTCACTGGGGTTGCTTTCTACAAATGCGATGGCATCGGTAAGGGCTTGATTGAATTCTTCAACCTGAGCTGGATGAGCAGCAGCCCATTCAGGTGAGACAAAGGTGCCCACTTGCGGATACCCATCGGTATTGCCGGCGTATTTGTTCCACTCATCAAAAAGGCTGATGGAGATATAGATGTCAGGCTGACCTTCTACCAGGGTCACATTCGGTTCAGGCAGAACCACAGCCGTTGCCTTGCCCTGTTTGAGCAGTTCAATGGAGGCATCAAACGGAGAATAGACAGGGGTCAGATCGGACTTCCAGGTAAGGCCTTCTTTGCTGGCCAAATAAGAGGTGGCTTCTTCGATGGGGGAACCTTCGAAAGGAATGTAGATATCCTGTCCCTTCAACTCGCTGAGGCTGGAAACCTGTTTGCCGTAAGTCACTACATAAGAAAGGCCAGAAACGAAGGAGTTGACCATCTGGACAGGCGCACCGTTCTTGTACAGGTCGAGTCCTACAGAAAGGCCGGTCACCAGAGCAGACACCTCGCCGCGCAAAAAGAGGGTATTGGCCTGCGATTGGTTGGTGTAAAGCTGCAACTGAACGTTCTGCATTTTGGAAGCAGCGATAATGACCGGGATCGAAGAGGTGGAAGCCGGGGCATAGATCACCATCACATCATCCACCACAGGAGCCGTGGTGGCCTCTGCAGTCGCTACAGCGGTAGCAGCCACAGTGGCTTTAGTTGCCGCTGCGGTGGGAGCCTGGGTTGCGGTGGCGGGGGCACAACTTACCAAT
>CAZWKK010000392.1:0-1713 GCA_964634855.1 uncultured Anaerolinea sp. | reverse complement strand
CACTGTCTCTTGAATGTACAAACGATCGGAAATACGCTCAGGCTGAAGCCTGTTCCTTTTTGAAAAGGATGGGCATAAACGGCAGCACCAGGAACATCAGCGCGGCGAAGATGACAAAGGTAATTGGGTAACCCAGGCTCTTGGCCAGCCCACCACTCAGCGCGAGGCCAATGCCCTGCCCGATGTTGGTGACCGACATCATGATAGCGTACATGGAGGCCGCAATGGCCGGCTTGGTGTACTTCATGGCCAAAGCAAAGTAAACCGCCTGAGAAATGCCGTAGGCCACACCAAAAATTCCAGAAGCGATATATGCGCCGCTGATGCCCGGTACATAGGCGATGAGCACCAGTGCGGGGGCAACGGTGAGCACAGAGACCCACAAAGAGATCTTGTCGCCTAACGCATCCATGATCTTGCCGCCTACAATTGCTCCAATAGTGACGCCAATACCCCAGACAGTGGTCAGCAACCCGGCGGTGCTGAGCGAAACCGTCAGACGATCCGAGAAGGATGGGTTGATGATCTGATTGGCACCAACGATGACAAGGAAAACGATGAGACCCACGATAGCAGCGATGATAACCTGCAAGTTCTTGAATGCGCCAAATGCCGCCCAGTTAAAGCGCTCTTCATTGGAGCGGTCACTCTCTTTAACCAGGAACAAAAGGGCAAATGGCAGCAGGGTTAAGACAGCCAAAAAGTAGAAGACCAGTGGCCAGCTCAGTTTCTCAGCAATGAAGCCGGCCACGGATGCAGCAACGATCACACCCACCGCCCGGCCGCCGACCATAAAGCCCTGCAGAGTGCCCTTCTCGCTGAGCGGTGTGATGTCCAGCGCCAGGCCATCGGTGCAGGTATCATAAAAGGCCATGCCCAACTGCAGCAGAAAGGCCAGCGCCACGAACCCCCAGAAGTTTTGACCCGGGTTGATGTTGGCTACGATGAGGAGACAAACAAACTGCACCAGTAAGCCGATGGCAATGTAGGGTTTGCGGTACCCCAGACCAAAGAAGTTGAACCGATCACTTAACATGCCAAAGAAGATCTTGATCACAAAGGGGATCAAGGCAATGGCAGAAAAAACGCCAACCTTTGCAATATCAATGCCATTACCCAGCAGGTAGAGAGCATTCAGAGAAGCAAAGTACCCCAGGATGGTGCCTTGAGTGAAGTAAAGCAATGCAAATAAGGTAAAGCGTATGGTCTTGCTTTGAGTTTTCATAGGACTTCCTGCAAATTGGGGATTTTTAATGAATCAATTATACAGGAGTCCTATGAAACTCGACCCAAAAATTCCTCATTATTCCTATGAACGAGTAGTAACCAGGCGCCCGGCCAAAAAATCTTGCTGGGCAATATTGCTCTGGGTGCCATTCCAACGATTGGCAACAAAGCGCACCTTCAACCTTGCAGGCACCAGCGAGCCCATGAAGTTAACCAGTTTGTTCGCCCAGCCGGGAATGCAAACCGCTTTGCCCTTGAGCGCTGCCTTAACAGCCACTTTGGCCACGATCTGCGGGTCCAGCGTGGTGGCCCAACCCCAGAACCCCTGTACAAAGATAGCGCGCATACACTCCGGTGTGGTGGGCATGCCGCCCGGTGCTAACGCGGTGACGGTGCCAATACCGCGGATCTCCTCGCGGAAGGCCAATGAAAAATCGAGCAGAAAACGTTTGCTGGCGGCGTAGGTGGCTTTGAATGGCATGGGGT
>CAZWKK010000391.1:0-1720 GCA_964634855.1 uncultured Anaerolinea sp. | reverse complement strand
GACGCTTACAACTTAAATTACGGTTCAGATTGGGAAGTTGAGTTTAGCCGGTAAGCAAGACTTGTTGTGCTAAGATGTAGAAACTTTTAAAAGTATTCCTGACGATTCAAGAAAAACGTGCCTATGGGTCCGTTTTTTTTATTAAAAATTTGTATCACAAAAATGTAGGGGCACGATATATCGTGCCCCTACTGATTTGGAGAGTAAAGCACAAAATCGACCAGAGGATTGATCAGGTTGAAAGGGCGAATTGTAGATCTTCATAAAAGCGCTAACCCAGCGGAAAACTGCCCAACTTGACTTCGATTTTGCGGCATGATATATATTAAGTTGTTCCCATTAACGAATTACTTGGATAAAAATGGCAATCATCACCTTACTGACAGATTTTGGTTTAAAAGATGGCTTTGTGGGTATGATGAAGGGCGTCATCTGGAACATTGCGCCTTCTGTTCAGATCGCTGATATTACCCATGAGATCGGGCCGCAGAATGTGATGGAAGGCTCGCTGGTGCTGGCCCAGGCGGTGAAGTACTTCCCGGCGGGTACGGTGCATGTGTCCGTGGTGGACCCCGGTGTGGGCACCACCCGCAAGCCCGTTGCTGCACGAATTGGCTCCCAGTACTTTGTTGGGCCAGACAATGGCCTGTTCACCGGCGTCATAGAGGCTGCCGAAACGGAAGGTGGCCCTGTTGAGTTTTACCACCTGACCAATCCAAAGTATTGGCTGCCCCAGGTTTCGCGCAGCTTTCACGGGCGCGATATCTTCTCACCGGTGGGGGCGCATCTGAGCAACGGGGTATCCCTCGCTGAGCTGGGGATGCCCATTTCTGACCCGGCACGAATTATGGTGCCTCGCCCCGAGACCACCGCCGATGGTCTGGCTGGCCAGGTGCTCAGCGTGGATCATTTTGGCAATTTGCTCACCAACATCACCCCGGATCATTTGAAGGAGAGTCAGAAGGTGCTCATTAAAATAGGCGAGGCCAGCATTGAGGGCTTGAGCCTGACCTTTGGCGAACGCCAAGCAGGGGAACTGGTGGCGATGATCGATTCTTCTGGCGTGCTGCAGATCGCGGTGGTCAATGGCAATGCCGCTGAAAAATTAAAAGTCGGAATTGGCACAACGATCCTTCTACGTTTTTGTTGATCCATATTCCAGCCGAATAAGGTCGCACATGGTAACTGAGCATTCATGCGTCAGGAAGCATTTGAATTTTAGTAAAAGCCGCCGATCTGAACGAACGTTTAATGATCCTTTGCCTTCATTTGTCCCTGACCTGAGGCCGTTGATCGTATTCAGCACCCGTATGCTTTATTTCAGTTGAAGTTTGACCCGCCAGTTTAGGCTGGCGGCTTTTCTATCTCATTACACGATTCATTGAGGAGGGGTTCATGGAAAAAAGTAAATTGGTGGTGGGGGAGAGGTTCAGGCTTGCCTTTTGGTTGGCAGCGGCAGTATTGTTCATAACCGGATCGTTTATATCCATTGATTGGCTGAACACTTTCAGTGGGTCAAGCAGTTATTACCCCGCATTCGCCAAACCCACCGTCTCCATCTTGTGCGCGCTGATCGCCTTTCTGGCCTGGCGTCAGAACCTGGGTAATAAAGATTTTTTGTGGGTGGCGGTTTCTTTCATTTGCATTGTCATCGTAGATGTGACCATGAGCATCTACGTTTACAGCACCAATAAGGTGCTCGGTGGCAGCGTATTTATGA
>CAZWKK010000390.1:0-1734 GCA_964634855.1 uncultured Anaerolinea sp. | reverse complement strand
GACAGCTCACGCAGGCGTCAGGTTGGGCTTGCAGGTGCAGGGCGGGCAGGTGCAGTCCTTTGCTGATCCGTGTGCCGATGATCATGAAGGGGGCCATCCAGCACAGGCTGTGACAGGTGGCGCGTCTGCCAAAGAATACCGCTCCCAGCAGGAAGAGGCTGGTGATGAAGGCATACATAATATAGCCGGGGGAATCCGCCACTGAAAAACCATTTTGGGTCATGTAGGTGGGGTCCACGGCATGGATTCCGCCTGCTTTAATGAAGGCCAGCACAATGGTAGCCAGCCAGGGCAGCCAAATGATGTATTTGATGGCGTTCACCCATTTCTTGTCCACACTGCGTGTATTGATGCCGCCGAATTCCTGGATGGCGCCGGCCGGGCAGACCCAGCCGCAGAAGGCGCGCCCCAGTACGAGAGAGAAGAGGAACTGGGCGGCAAAAGTGATGGCACTGCCGGCCAGGATGCCGCTGAATGCGCCGTTAATAATGAGGTAAGGCGAGAAGTAGTAGAGCGTGACCGGGAAGGCCAGCATGGATACCAGTAACAGGATGCGGCGGATCTTTTGACGTGACTTTTTCATTGGTTCTCTTTCTTGTTCAGTAAATGTTCTTGAATGCGTTTTTCAGCTTCTTGTGACCAGGCCGTGTAAGCCTGGTAGATGTACTTGCCAAACAGCACGGTGAGGGCAAAGTAGAGGTGATCTTCGTCTTCGTCCATCACTTGCTGCAAGTTCTGATCGTAAAGCTCCAGTAGGGCCAGGTTTTTCTGGCTGCGCTGGCTGAATTCAGCGATGCGGGCCAAGGTATCTGCAGGGGGAAGTTGGCCGCCAAAAAAGACCTTGAGCAGGATCTCGTATTTGACGTACTCCTTTTGCACCGGCTGGCGCAGCCACTCCGTCAGCTTTTGCTGGCCGGCGGCGGTGATGCTGTATACCTTGCGCTGAGGCCCTTTACCGGATGCCTCACTGCGCACGCTGATGTAGCCATCGCGCTCCAGATCGTGCAGGGTGGGGTAGAGTTGGCCGTAGCCAACCTCCCAAAATTGTGAGATCATGCGGTCGATCTTTTGTTTAAGGTCGTAACCGCTGGCCTCCTCATGGGTCAATAATCCGAGGATTATAAATTCGGTGGTGTTCTCTTTGCTCATGGCTCACCTGATGTGGTATATCAACCTGGTATAGTTATATCAAGATGATATAGATGTGTCAAGAGGTTAATTGAGGATAAATTGTAATTATTTATATGAATTCAGGCAAAATGGGGGCAGTTGTCCCAAAAAGGCATTAAAACAAAAAAAGAATACTTAAAAAACCTAAAAATTGTTGTATTATGATATGAAGGTTGTTAGAATATTTTTTTAATATCTTCGGTTCAAATTGGTCGCATCGATCTTTCACTGAGCCAATCCATATTGTTTCTTACTGCAAAGTTTATAAATTCTTATTGGGACGGAAAGGACACCCCCTTTCTAGTTTCGCTTTATATAAACTTTTTTTTGAGCAATCATCATATTAATGGGCTACGCACCAACGGAAGACCCTAAACCTTTTAAGGAGAAGAAAATGAAAGCAAAACCGATTTTTGTACTTGTGTCCTTGCTTGTGCTTGCCAGCATGCTCCTCGCTGCCTGCGCATCTGCGACACCCGCTGCGACAGAAGCGCCGACTGAAGCCGCCGCCACTGAAGCTCCCACCGAAGCCGCCACTACCCCGGCTTCCAACCCGGATGTGAT
>CAZWKK010000389.1:0-1736 GCA_964634855.1 uncultured Anaerolinea sp. | reverse complement strand
TCATTGCCAGCATGCTCCTTTCGTGGGTGTACGTTCGTTTTGGCAGTCTGCCTGAACTTGAAGGTTTGTTCTATTTTCTGAATCCGTTGGTGTTAGGGATCGTGCTTGTCACCACCTGGCGCATCGGCAAAAGCAGCCTGGTAGGTTGGGAGCAATTCCTGCTCTTTGGTCTGGCTCTGGCTGGCAAATTGTTGGATCTGAATGAAGTTCTGATCATGCTTGGTTGCGGAGCGCTGGCTGTGGTGCTGAATTATGGCATCAAGCGAAAAACTTCATCTCCAGGCAACCTGCTCTTGTCCTTTGTGCCATTGCCTTTGTTCGGTGTCGCTCTAAAAATGCTATTCGAATCTATCAACGAACGCGTCTTGCATATCTTCTGGTATTTTCTGCGTACTGGCGCGGTGCTATTTGGCTCGTCGCTGGTTCTTTTCGCCTTGATTGAGAAAGATGTGGTCAACCGCTTTGGCTGGCTCACCACTCAGCAACTCACCGATGCCATCGCCGTTGGGCAGATCACGCCGGGACCTGTACTTTCCTCGAGCACGTTTGTGGGTTTTCTCGCTGGTGGTTTTTGGGGCGGGGTGGCTTCGACTGTGGGTGTGTTCCTGCCTTCGTTCATCATTGTTGCCATCACAGCACCCCTCGTCAAGAAGATGCGCGAAAACGCCATATCCAGCGCCTTTTTGAAAGGTGTGAACGCGGCAGTAGTGGCATTGATCCTGATGGTTTGCGTTAACCTGGCGCAAAACGCCCTGGTGGACGTCTGGACCATCCTGATCCTGGCGGCAGGATTTCTCGCGATGATGCTCCTGAAAGCACAGCCTTATGTGCTGGTGCTGGCAGGCCTGGCAATGGGATTGATCAAAGCCTTGATCTAGTAGGGAACGACTTCGAGTGGAGGTTTTTCTGTAGGGAACGGTCTTGCACCGTTCCGCCTGTAAAAGTATTGGAAGGGGACAAGCCCCTTCCCTACGAAAGATGATCGCATATAAGAATAGAATGATTTTGGAAAGATCGGATAATCACCACCCCGCCCATCCCTTCAATTATTATTAAGAATACTCATCTTCATTCCACCGATATACATTTTCTTCAATGTAGTACCAATGGGTTTGTAGATCCTTCTCATCCCGAATGATGTGATCGTGAAAAGATTTTTGCCAAATTCCGATCCCAGGGATTTCATTCCTGACCGCTCTGTACGATAACGACTTGAAAGCACCTACCAGGTCAGAGAGACTCCTCTCAGTTTCAGGATCCGTTTTCATCTTCATTGTAAGAAAATGAAGATGATTGGGTAAAAGCGAAAAATGGATTAAGCTAAACTCAGGAAATCGTTCTGGTAGTCGGAAGAAAATTTCCTTAACAAGTTCACCGATTCTTGATGGAGAGAAAACATTTGTGTCACCAATTCTCGAGACCTCTCCGAAAATGTGCTTATTCTCATGACTACAAATTGTGACAAAATATACAGCTTCTTGGGAATAATCAAATCCGTTCATTCGTGGAAGTTTGCGGTTTGGTTTCTCCATGCCTTGATTGTATCAGCGGAAATATATCTTTTGGCTTGTCGTAGTGAACGGTCTTGCACCGTTCCGCCTGTAAAAGTATTGGAAGGGGACAAGCCCCTTCCCTGCGGAAAATCGTTCACCGAAACGCCCCTTCCCTACTTACATATCGCTTTGGTACAATCATCACTCTATGAATGACTTACTCGATCTGCTTAACCCGCAACA
>CAZWKK010000388.1:0-1763 GCA_964634855.1 uncultured Anaerolinea sp. | reverse complement strand
CCGTAATGGCGGGAAAGGATACCGATCTGGTTGGCGCGGATGCCCAGATCACGTTCAGCGCTGCGGATGCCATCTGTGACGGCCTCTACCACCCCAGCAGCTTCCAAATGATGCGCCTCAGCCATAAACCAGGGGCTGTACCGTAATTCGATGTAATCCAGTCCTTCGCGACCGGCGTCTTCTACATTTTCATAAGCCACCCGGTGGCAGGCATCATAATCGACCAGCACACCGGTCATCCACTCAAATTTTTCAATGAAGGCCATCACCCCTGGCTGCGGACCAGAAACCTGAACGTAAGGGCGCAGCCCTTCCAGGGTTTTGGCAGGCAGAGGTAAATTATGGCTCAATCCCAGATCCAAAATGGTTTCCAGCCGCAGGCTGCCATCCAGATGATGATGCAGGTCGATCAAAGGCAATGTGGGATCGATCATGTTCGCTCCAGTGATTATTGTTCGTTCAGGGAAGTCAGGGTAAGCCCCAACCCTGAGCAATAGGTTTTCATTTCTGCCAACATCTCTGCCGAGGGGAAGGCAAGGTACACAGTTCCCTCCGGCACTTGGCCGCCCAGATCCATGCCGCCCCACACGATCTGTTCTCCCGCTGGCAAAAGGGCCAGGAGTTTTTTGAGGTTCTCCACCCCGACAACAGATACCTTAACAAACCCATCTGCACTGACTGTGTTTTCGGGTGTGATGATCTCATCAAAGGTTTTGGTACGGTTGGTCCCTGTGACCAGGGTGAAATTCCATTCTTCCCCAACCTGCCAGGAATACAATTCATACCCCTTCATGGAAGGTGACAGCTGGGTGGGCAAAGTGGAAAAATCGAGCGTGCTTTCAATCGCCGCTGTAGTTTCAGTAGGTTCAGGAGTAAACACCGGCGCTTCCAGGGTGGCGGGCAGCGTTTCAGATGCGGCTGGCGCGGTGGAAGCAGCATCAATGGGCGACCAGTTGGAACGGGTGGCCGGCCGTTCACAGGCGGTCAAGAGCAGAACCCCCAACAGGAGGAACCAAATGGATTTCTTTAACATTTGCCTGCCTCTTTAACCTGCACTACATCTTTTGACATGAGCACAATATCCTGGCGGCGTTGCCAGCCATTATGCTCCCAAAAGGCCTGACCGCTCAAATTGGAATCAATGACCATCAGGTGACATTTTTGTATACCAATTTCTTTCATAGCATCCATGCAGGCATCTACCAACTGTTTGCCAATGCCGCGCTGACGTTGCTGCGGGTCTACTGCCAGGTGATACAGATAGCCGCGCCGGCCATCGCTGCCACCCAGCACGGTGCCGATGATCTGCCCATCTTCTTCTGCTACAAAGCAGGTGTGTGGATTCTTTTCCAGAAACTGACGGATGGCGCAGGATGAATCTGCCGCGCTCAGACCGATGCCCTCACAACGGTTCCATAACGCCATAGCCGCTTCATGATCGGCGGCCAAAAAAGCTCGTAGCTTGAGACTCATTATTCTTCCTTGGTGTCTTCCAAAACTTCTTCGTTTTTGCGGTGCTTAAACAGATGCAAGCGTTTTTCTGGTTTTGGCGCATACATCTGCCAGTGAACAAATTTCTCGTCGTATTGAGTACGTGGTTCTTTCGTTTCAGCCGGATACCCCAAACCAATGAGGCCAAGCGGGGTCACGTCTTCTGGAATATTCAAAATATTGCGAACCTGACGTACAAACAGGGCGATGGGGTGTACTCCGATCCAAACAGAGCCCAACCCTGAGGCCGTGGCAGCCAATAAAATGTTCTC
>CAZWKK010000387.1:0-1768 GCA_964634855.1 uncultured Anaerolinea sp. | reverse complement strand
TCCAGGCTGGCGAAACCGCCAAAATGGACTCGATCCATCAACCCGGCTTTCTCAAATAACGCTCGGATCTTTCCTTCCTGCAAGCCTTTGCCGTACAGCAGCAGGCGCAGATGGTCATTGTTTTGGCAAGCCTGGATGAAGGCCCAGGCGATGACATCAATGCCGTAGAGCGGCTCGAGCGTGCGGTTGCTGAGGAAAACGAATTCCTTTTGCCATCCCAACTGCTCTCGCAGCACGGCGGATGCGGTTGGATTGAAATGGGCCAGGTCAACCCCCCAGGGGAAAACGCTGATGGGACCGTGGTAGCCCAACTCACTGGCCTTCTTAACCACCGTGTAACAATCAGCAGCCAGCAGGGTGGTCTTTCGCAGGGTGAAACGCGCCAGCAGGTTGGAGCGCAGAGAATTTTGCGCATCCATCAGCAGATCAGACCCCCAGGACACGGTC
The DNA here is from genome assembly GCA_964634855.1 of uncultured Anaerolinea sp. GTDB lineage: Bacteria > Chloroflexota > Anaerolineae > Anaerolineales > Anaerolineaceae > UBA6107. The sequence continues at coordinate 1,321 of CAZWKK010000387.1, read as the reverse complement.
AGCAGCGGTTTCACCCTGGCTCTGGCGGCAATCGAAGCCACCTTTTGGATGGGGCCAGCATGCACTACATCTGGATGGAATTCATTGACCACTGATACAAAGGCTTTTACCTGAGCACGTTTGTGCTTTTTGCTCAATTGCAAATAAGCAGCCGGCCAACTCAACTCTTGGATGCCCTGTGGCCAGTTTCTTCCCCTCACACCATCCAGGCAAAGTACCCCCACCTGGTGCTGAGTGGCAGCCAGTGCGGTCAAAAAGCGCAGATCATGCGGGGATTGCCCCTGGGTGAAGTAGAGGATTCTCATAATAAATCCGGCCGGTTACCCGGCCAGAAAGGTTTATTCGCCAAGATCCGTCCAGCGCAATTCTTTTCCGGCGGGCATGTCTTTTAAGATGCGCGTGCCGATGACCTGTTGGATCAGGCTGGGTTTGATGGCGCCGGGGGTAGCCGGGCGCAATACATCGATCATGTCGCGGGTGATCACCTCACCGGCTTTCAGGTCGCGGGCGGCGCGCAGACAGCGGCGCTGCACCACGGTGGTGTCCATCTCATTGCCGGCGATGCTCTTATCTGCTGAGCCGAGTGCGCGCTCCAGCTCACGGGTGCGGTCCACCATGTCTTTCCAAGTGGTAGGCGTCATAGAGAAGGGATGGTCAGGGCCAACCCGCTTGTTATCATCGGTGAAGTGCTTTTCGATCACTCTGGCACCCAGAGCTACTGCTCCCAGAACGGTGGCATGCCCGTGGGTATGATCGGAAAGACCAACCACCACCTGCGGGAACATGGTCTGGTAGGTCTCCAGTACGCGCAAATTGATGTGATCAAAGTTGACCGCCTGAGCAGTGTAATTGGTATTGCACTGCATCACCACCAGTTGGGGGTTGATGGGCAGAATGGTATGTACTGCCTGCTGTACGTCGCCAATATTGGCGGCACCGGTTGCCAGCAGCACGGGTTTGCCTTTGCGGGCAATGTGTTCCAGCATTTCCAACCAGTCTACATCGCCAGAGCCGATCTTGTGAGCGGGGACAAATTGATCGAGGTAATCGACAGCCTCAAAATCGTAGGGCGAAGAGAAATAATCAATGCCTACTTTGTCGCATTCTTCTTTGAGGACAGGCGTCCAATCAAAAGGAATGGAGGCATCGGAATAGACTTGAAAGACCGACTTCTTCCAGGTCGCTTGGTGCGATACCTGAGAGTTCATATGGGTGAAGCCATAATCAGAGACGATCTTGGGAGCGCGGAAGTTCTGGAACTTGGCGGCATCCGCTCCGGCTTCTTTGGCCAGGCGAATGAGCATGATGAGATCGGAAGAGC
>CAZWKK010000386.1:0-1774 GCA_964634855.1 uncultured Anaerolinea sp. | reverse complement strand
AAACCGATCTTCTCGGTGGTCGCCGTATCAGTAATAACTGCGTTGCCGTTCATCTCAGTGCCGGTGGCAGAAAGGGTGAGGATTGTTCCGACGGGCAAGGCGGTTTCTGGGTAAGCGATGCGTTTGAAGAAATCCCACACTTCACCGGGGTAAGGGGTACCCACCGCGATCGCCTTGGCACAATCAATGGCGCTGCCGCCGCCGACTGCCAGGATGAAATCAACTTTGTGCTCGCGGCAAAGACGGATGCCTTCATGCACGGAACTGAGGCGGGGGTTGGGCTCCACGCCGGAAAGCTCGATGACAGTTTTACCGCTGAGCTGGCGCAGTACGCGGTCATAGAGGCCGGTCTTCTTGATGCTGCCGCCGCCGTAGACCAGCAAAATGGTCTGGCCTCGGCTTTGCATCTCTTCGGCCAGCTTATCAGTTGCGTCGCGGCCAAAAATGATCTTGGTGGGGTTCAGAAAGGTGAAATCGTTCATGTGTGGGTCTCCAATGAAGTAGTTTCTCGGGTGGGCATATTCTACCCGGAAGTGGGGAAAACGTGGAACCAGGTTTAATAGCGATCGCCAATCACTTTGATGTGAGACATGGCCTCTTCGATCTCAGCCAGGTCGGTGGCGGTCAGCTCAAGGTCGACGGCACCGATGTTCTCTTTGAGGCGGGGCAGGCTGCGGGTACCTGGAATGGGTACGATCCAGGGTTTCTGCGCCAGGAGCCAGGCCAGAGCAACCTGGGCGGGTGTGCCGCCTTTGGCTGCGGCAATTCGATCCAGCAGGTCGATGACGACTCGATTGGCTTTCATGGCCTCAACGGTAAAGCGGGGATTCTTGGCGCGGATATCTTGCTGATCGAATTTGGTGGTTTCATCCACCTTGCCGGTAAGGTAACCGCGGCCGAGCGGGCTGTATGGCACCAGGCCAATGCCCAGTTCTTCGCAGGTGGGTAAAATCTCAGCCTCGATGGTACGCCACCAGATGGAGTATTCGCTCTGAAGAGCCGTCACCGGTTGGACGGCATGGGCGCGGCGGATAAAATCAGCGCTGGCCTCAGACAGGCCAAAGTGGCGCACCTTGCCAGCCTGGATGAGATCTTTAACGGCACCAGCGACATCTTCTGCGGGAACTTCGGGGTCCATGCGGTGCTGGTAGAAGAGGTCAATGGTTTCAACTCGGAGTCGTTTGAGGGAGGCTTCTGCTACCTGTTTAATATGTTCCGGGCGGCTATCCATGCCGACCATGGATTCGCGTCCAGATTTACTGGGGTCAAGCTTCCAGCCAAATTTGGTGGCGATGAAGACCTTGCCTTTGAAAGGTTCGAGAGCTTCTCCTACCAACAACTCATTGGTGAAGGGGCCGTAGACTTCGGCGGTGTCAAAAAAGGTGATGCCGCGTTCCACTGCCTGGTGCAGGAAGGTGATCATCTCCTGTTTGTCGGTGGGGGCATCGCCAAAGCTCATGCGCATGCAGCCCAGGCCGAGGGCAGAAACTTCAACGCCGGACTTGCCAAGAAAACGTTTTTTCATTTTTATCTCCTTAAGTGCGTATCCAAGAAGTTCAAAACCTTATCCACTAATTTCACTAATTACACAAATTATGAAGAGCATTTTTGTTGGTATCTGATTGAAAAGAACTTTCCACTAAAAACTGGTCTAATAATGATTTTTCTCTGTGTTCTCAAAGAAGTACTTATCCACGAATTTCACTAATTACACAAATTATGAAGAGTATTTTTGTTGGTATCTGATTGAAAAGAACTTTCCACTAAAAACTGG
>CAZWKK010000385.1:0-1776 GCA_964634855.1 uncultured Anaerolinea sp. | reverse complement strand
GCATCATCTACCTGGCGGAAGAGCAGATCGCGCTTAACGCCTTCATCGGTTTCCTGGGAGAGCAGCTTGTCTACCAGCATCATCTCACCGAAGGTGGAGGCCGTCTCAGCCAGGGGCAGGCAGGCGTGTTGGGTAAAGAGGGTGTGCTGTTCTGCCAGCATGGAGTGAATGGCGTGACCCAGTTCATGGGCCATGGTGGAAACATCGTCAGAATTGCCCTGGTAGTTGAGCAGCACCCACGGGGTGAGTTTGGGGCTGACGGTGGCGCAGAAGGCGCCGCTCTGTTTGCCCTTGCGTACTTCGGCATCCAGATGGTCGTCATCAAAGACGCGTTTGGCCAGGGTCTCAAAGCGCGGATCGAATTCGCGGAAGGAGTTGAAGACCATCTCGGTGGCCTTTTTGTAGTCAAACTTCTTGTCCGATTTGGCAATGGGGGCGTAGATATCATAGCGGCGCAGTTTCTTCATGCCCAGCAAATTGGCTTTGAGCTTGAAGAAGCGCTGGAAGGTCTTGGTGTTCTTCTCGGCTACCTGCAGCAGGGTGTCGATCACCTCATCAGGCAGATCGTTGCCCAGGTTGCGGGCAGAGATGGGGCTGGTAAAGTGGCGCATTTCCACTTCTTCGTTGTGCCAGTCGCGGGCAATGGTCTGGTACATCTGGCCCAGGATGGGGCCGTCTTGGCCATAAACACGGTAAAGCTCTTTGTAGGCTTTCTCGCGCAGACTGGCATCGTGATGGCGGGCGTACATCATCAACTCACCACGGGTCAGTTCCTGCATCTTGCCATCCACTTCCACGTTGAAGGCATAGCGGTTGGTGATGGAATCGTAGAGGGTGTTCATGGCGTTGATGCCGGTGACGTTCTTGGTGTTGACCACCTTCTCTTCGGCTTCGCTGAGGGTATGCGGCTTGAAGTGGCGCATCTCTTCCAACCAGTAACGATAGTCGCCGGAATCTTTCATCAGCTCGGCAGCCTTCTCGTCGGAAAGGTCTTTCCACCACAGGCCAAAGAAGAGGGTGCGGTTCTCGGTGACGGCCATCACCTGTTGGGTGCGGGCCACCAGGGCCTGGGCGGTCTGAGATTGGGTGTCTTCGGTAAAGAGCAGTTCAGCGAAACTGCCCAGCCGGTTAGCCAGATCGTAGATCTCTTCCAGGGCGTGCACCACGCTCATAAAATCAGCAGGGGTGATGGAGGGGGTCAATTTGGCGCGCAGTTTTTCAAAGGCGGCCACTTTCTTGTTCATATCTGCGAAGCCTTTTTTCATCTCAGGACCATCGGCCTTGGGGTACAGGTCTTTAAGGCTCCAGCGTTTTTGTGAATATTCTTTTACAGGCATAAAGCACCTCTTTTTAGGATAAAAAATCTCTTATATCATAAACGAATTATACAAGATTGTGCTTACGGCGTTTTCAGGATCTCGCCCAGCAGTTCATCATAAACGCCCGGCCCTGAGGCAATGAGCGCATAAGGCGGGATAAGAAATTCGGGCTGCCCCTTGATGCCGCGTACCGTGCCACCGGCTTCCATTACAATGAGGGAAGAGGCTGCGATGTCCCACAGCTTGATGGAAAGCTCCCAGTAGGCATCAATGCGGCCGCTGGCTACGTAGCACATATCCAGCGCGGCAGAGCCCAGACGGCGCACGCCCTGGCTGATGGTGGTCATGTGGCCAAACAAGCGCAGCGCGCGGAAGTAGTCATCACTGGTGCGGTCGTAGGGGAAGCCAGAGACCAACAGGGTGCCGATGAGCTTCTCGGCGTTGGAAACGTGGATGG
>CAZWKK010000384.1:0-1777 GCA_964634855.1 uncultured Anaerolinea sp. | reverse complement strand
TGTTTCGCTGGTCAAGATCACCAGCATGGAAAACAATCAGCTTCATTTTGAGTAGTTCCACAAGGGAGTTGTCTGTCAATGGTTGATTCGATCGCGATCCTCGATTTTGGTTCACAATACACCCAGCTCATTGCCAGACGTGTGCGTGAGTTGCAGGTCTTTTGCGAGATCTTCGCCTGGGACGCCCCCAAAGAAAAGGTGATGGCCCTGCAGCCCAAAGGCTTTATCCTTTCTGGCGGACCGTCCTCGGTATACGACGCCAATGCTCCCTACATGCTGCCGTATCTGCTGGAATCGGGTCTGCCAATCCTTGGCATTTGTTATGGCATGCAGGCACTGACCGTTGCCCTGGGTGGCCAGGTGGGTGCCGCAGGCGCCCGTGAATACGGTCTGGCCGAGATCGAAGTAGATGACGAAAACTCGCTTCTGCCCTGCGCCCGTCAGAAGGTGTGGATGTCGCATGGGGATCGCATCGAGAAGATCCCTGCCGGGTTCGAATCCATTGCGCATAGCTTAAATAGTCCGTTTGCCGGTATGGAAAACAAAGCCCGCAAGCTGTTTGGTGTACAGTTCCACCCTGAAGTGCATCACACCGAACGCGGTAAAGAGATCCTGGGGCGTTTTGTGCTGCAGGTCTGTGATTGCCGCGCTGATTGGACACCGCAGAATATCATCGAAAAATCCATCCGTGAGATCCGCGAACGCGCCGGAGATCAAAAAGTGATCTCTGCCGTCAGCGGCGGCGTTGATTCCAGTGTGGCCACTGCCCTGGTACATCGTGCCATCGGCGATCAACTCTCCACCGTGTTCATCGATACCGGTCTGCTGCGCCAGGACGAGGTTTCGCAGGTACAGAAAGCTTTTAAAGGCGCCCTGGGCATGGACCTGACCACCATCGATGCCAGCCAGACCTACTTTGCCGCCCTTAAGGGCGTTACCGAGCCGGAACAAAAGCGCAAGATCATCGGCGAGCTGTTCATCCGCCTCTTTGAAGAACAGGCTGGCAAAGCTGGCAATCCAAAATTCCTGGTACAAGGCACCATCTACCCCGATGTGGTGGAATCATCTGGAACAGTCTTTGGCAAGGCAGAGCGTATCAAGTCGCATCATAATGTGGGCGGTCTGCCAGAGCAAATGAACCTCAAGCTCATTGAACCCTTACGCGACCTCTTCAAAGATGAAGTGCGCGTCGTCGGTGAGGCGCTAGGCCTGCCTAAAGAATTGGTCTGGCGTCAGCCCTTCCCGGGGCCGGGCCTGGCCGTACGCTGCCTGGGAAACATCACCCCGGAACGGGTGGCCACCCTGCGCGCTGCAGATGCCATCTTTACCTCAGAACTGGCGGCGGCTGGCCTGCTGGCCAAACCGCAAAATGAAGAGGCCCAACCCATCTCTCAGGCCTTCGCCGTCTTATTGCCGGTACAGACCGTGGGTGTGATGGGCGACCAGCGCACCTATCAGGAAGTGCTGGCCCTGCGTGCAGTCACCACTGAAGATTTTATGACTGCCGACTGGGCCATTCTGCCGCCTGCATTATTAGCCCGCGTTTCCAGCCGCATTGTCAACGAGGTGAAGGGCATCAACCGGGTGGTGTATGACATCACCAGCAAGCCGCCTTCCACCATCGAATGGGAATAGGCTAAAAACTTCCATCATTCCGACGCCTTTTTTCGCATACAATTAGCGCATGAGGTTGAAGAAAATGATCGCTCGTAGACTCTTTCAAAAAGCACTTTCTGCAGGGATGGCAATTGCTCTGCTGGGTGCTTTTTGTTTTTCC
>CAZWKK010000383.1:0-1790 GCA_964634855.1 uncultured Anaerolinea sp. | reverse complement strand
ACCAACAGTTACTTCAAATTCCCCTGCTATACTTAGCATATGATTGAAGTTACTCCTAACATTAAGATCTATGAAAATGAAATTCGGTTCGATTTTATCCACTCGTCTGGCCCTGGAGGCCAAAACGTAAATAAGGTCGCAACTTCTGTCCAACTAAGGTTTGATGTTCGAAATTCCCCCTCACTGGAACCAGATATCAAAGAACGCCTGATCAAACTCGCCGGCAGCCGGATAACGGAAGGTGGTATTTTAATCATCCAATCTAGTAGATATCGCACTCAGGATCAAAACCGCGCTGATGCAATTTTTAAATTGACCGCAATTATCCAGAAAGCATTGATTCGACCAAAAGTTAGAAAAACAACTCGCCCGAGCTTGACAGCCAAAGCAGCACGGGTAAATGACAAGAAACAACGGGGTGAAATCAAACGGACGCGCCGAATTAACCCAAAGGATCTGGAATAACCTTTTTAGTTCTGTGATTAGGCTTTGATTGTCTCAGGTAGAAGAATGGAAGTGAGAAATGCACCGGAATTCCTACAGGGCATGAACAAGGTGGCCACAAGTGTACAGTTACATTTTGATGTGCAAAACTCACCCTCTCTTACTGAGGAAGTGAAACAACGGCTCATCCAACTGGGCGGGAGTAAGATCACGACAGACGGGGTGCTGGTCATTGAAGCTAAACGCTACCGCACCCAGGAGCAGAACCGCGCCGATGCCATTCAACGTCTGATCACGCTCGTCAACAAGGCCAGTGAAAAGATCCCAGAGCGGCGGGCCACCCGCCCCACACGGGCTTCCAAAGTGGTGCGCCTTGAATCGAAGCGCAGACAAAGCGACAAAAAGCGTAACCGTCAAGGCAATGAAGGTTCAGCAGACTGGTAAACATCGTGGTGGAAGTAAACATGCTCATGTTTCAAATGTGACGAATAATTGCATCAAATTACCGGTTTATTCGTATTTAAATAGAAATAACAAAAATTACCGTATAATAAAGATATTGAATTAATCGACATTTTAGATAGGAGAATACTATGTGGTATTACACTCAAAATAACCAGCAATTTGGTCCCGTGGATGAAGCTAAGATCAAAGAATTGGTCGCAAGCGGCGTTGTCAACGCCAACACCATGGTCTGGACCGCTGGCATGGCTTCCTGGCAGCTTATCGGCCAGACTCCTCTGGCTGGCCTGGTAGGCAATTTGCCCCCTGCGCATCCTGCGTATGCAGCCACCGTTGCTGACCCGCGCACCAAGGGCAACAACGATCTCTTCACCTGGTTCTGGATCAGCCTCATTGGCATTTTGCTGGGCGGCATCGGCATCATCCCGGCAGCCATTTTGTTCATGATCCTCGTTCACAAAGCCTGGACGGCCGTTCAGCATGAAGGTATCCGCGCCACTGCAGATCAGGCTGTTGCCTACTGCTTCATCCCCGGCTGGAACTTCTACTGGTACTTCCCGGCTTTCCGCGGCCTGGCCAAAGAATTGAACGCCAAAGTGGACGCCATGGGGTTGCCCGTTCAGAAGATCAACCTTGATCTGGTGACCTGGATGATCATCTGCGCTTTTGGCAGCGTCATTACCTTTGGCGTGTCCCTGATCGCTTTCATTGTTCTTTGGATCATGTACACCAACAAGGTTAAGAACATTCTCAACGCAATTGCAGTGGCATAAGCGATTTTTGCTTCAATCGACAACCGGCAGAACTTCTGCCGGTTGTTTTATTTAACAGAGATGCTTTCTTGTTTTCCACTTATAATTAGATTATTCCAAAATAAAGGGGGT
>CAZWKK010000382.1:0-1792 GCA_964634855.1 uncultured Anaerolinea sp. | reverse complement strand
ACGATATCAAAATCGATGGAAGGCAGGTTCAAGATCAAGTCTCGTACAAAGCCGCCCACAATATAGATCGCCACGTGCTCGCTGGCAGCTTCATCGGCCACGGCTTTGAGCAAGGCCAGGCGGGGAGCGGGCAGGGATTTATTGAGGGTGGCAGAGTAATTCAATTTGCCAGGCACAAAACTGGTCTCTTTGGCGAGCGTCTTCAGCAGGTCAGTACGGGTGACGATGCCGACCACTTTTTTTGTCGCGGGGTCTACTACCGGGATCTGACCCCAACCCGTGCTGGCCATCAGCGTTTGCAACGCGTCGATGGTATCAGAAGTGCTAAGAGAAAACTCGCCAGCTTCCATCAAGCTGGTGATGCTCACATTCAGGTGATGTGCCAGGGCGCGGTCAACAGCCCGGCGGGTGAGCAACCCCTGAACTTTGCCTTCATCAACGATTGGAAATCCCTCGTAACCATACCGCTGCATAAGCCGGGCAGCTTCTGCCAGGCTGGTCTGCGGGCTGAGAAGCAGAGGTTTCTTAGACATGATCTTGCCAACCGTGATGGAGGGCTGAACCAGGTCTTGCAGTTGTAAAAGCAAGGAATCCTGCAATGCTGCCAGAGGGTCCGCCCCATCGGGGTAAAGAGGATTGCGAGTCTCAATGAGCGCAGATGCAGCCCGTTCATGACCGCCGCCGCCATAAAGGTTCATCACTTTGGCCACATTCACCTGGTCTGAGGTGGAACGGGCAACAATTCGGATGCCTTCCTGGGTTTTCACCAGCAAGAACAGCCCATCAGGATCCAGCAGATCCCTTAGTTTATGCGCAATGCTGGAGATCTCTTCAGTCATCTCTGACCCATCTGCAGCAGCCAGCACGATACATTTGCCATTGATGGTTTGGGTTCGCACCACAGGTAAAATGGCATCGTATAGTTTCATCTGCGCTTCAGAGAGGGCAGGGTTTAAAAATTCAGCGGCAATGCGCAGGCTGGCGCCGGCCTCAACCAGGGCGGCAGCGGCGCGGATGTCTCTGACGGTGGTGGAAGCATAGGCAAGCGAGCCTGTGTCTTCATAAATTCCCAATAGTAACAAAGTAGCCTGCACGTTATTGAGCGTGTGGAGATGGTCTTGCAGATGCTCCACAAAAGAAGTGGTGGCCGCGCCTGTGGGGTCAATGGTCACCTGCCAGGAGTCCGGCAGATCAGCCCGTAGGGCATGATGGTCAAAGACCTGAACCCGGGTCTGCTTGCTGAATCCCTTGAGTGTCGTCAGCGATTGGGTGTCCACCAGGGTTACCTGTTCCAGGGAGCCATTTTGCAGGTCCCGATAATCAACGAACGGCAGTTCAGATCCGTAAAGGTTGATAAAGCGCTTGACGTTGCGGTTCAGGCGCGCCGGCAAGATCACCTGGGCGGATTCATCCAGCAGCCAGGCGCCGTATGCAGAAGCGAGGGCGTCAAAATCAGCCTGTTCGTGAGTCAAGATCACTTTCATGCTCTCATTTTAGCATGAAGGTCGCCTCTTTTTGCTCTGCGAAATGAATTGGAGTACAATAATCCAATTCGTCTGAGGACGAAAGTTAAGAAATTGAGGCGAACAATGAGCGAAAAGAAAATTATCTTATCCGTTCTGGCGCATCCAGATGATGAAACGTTTGGTATGGGCGGGACATTGGCGTTGTATGCCCGTGAGGGAGCAGATGTTTACCTGATCTGTGCCACCAAGGGTGAAGTGGGTGAAGTACCCGATGGCATGATGCAGGGTTATGCAACTGTAGCTGAGTTGCGTGAGCATGAACTGGC
>CAZWKK010000381.1:0-1801 GCA_964634855.1 uncultured Anaerolinea sp. | reverse complement strand
TTTTCCTCTAAATACGGTACATTTACATTTAATAGCACATTCTTTGGCAGACCATGCTTTACGACCGCCTCGCACACTCGCCTGGCAGCTATGGCTGCCACTGCATAATCCAATGCCCCGCTATGGTACTCCGGCGCGTCCAGAGAAACTGCCACAGAAGGAATTCCGGCAATCACGCCTTCCATGGCCGCCGTTACTGTACCGGAATAGGTGACATCATGACCGATGTTGGCATTGGTGTTGATGCCGGAAACGACCAGATCAATGGGGGCTTCCACCACTCCCATTACCGCCAAAGCTACACAATCAGAGGGGGCTCCATCACTCGCAAACGCAGGGGTGCCGTCTTCCAACTGAACAGGCTTAGCCCTCAATGGCCGCGAGAGGGTTTTAACATGGCCGGAGGCGCTCCAGTTGTGGTCGGGTGCCAGTACTGACACCGTTCCTAATTTCTTCATCTCTTTAACCAGAGCCAGAAGTCCAGGAGCAAAAACGCCATCATCATTGGTCACTAAAATATGCATACAGACTCCAATACATAATGATTCTTACTATTTTTGTTAAAATTATACAGGAACCTGCGCTTTCAAAATATCCTCATATAATTAACCAGAAGGGCTATTCTCTAGCATTCAAATTTATGATATACTAGGTCGGCTGTGGTGAAAGCCACGGTCACATATTAAGCACGTCTCCCGATTCTTTCTGCGTGCTGCCACAAGCAGTGAGGAAAGAGCAATAAGGAGGCGGAAGCAAAACGCAAAGGAGTTTTACCCATGAGTTCCATTATTTCCATGAAAGCCCTGTTGGAAAGCGGTGTTCATTTCGGACATCGCACAAACAAATGGAATCCGTACATGCGTCCGTACATCTTCACCGAACGCAACGGAATCCATATCATCGACCTCCAGCAAACCGTCAAATTATTGACCACCGCCTACAACCTGGTGCGCGATACCGTCGCCGCCGGTGGTAAGGTCATGTTTGTTGGTACCAAACGCCAGGCACAGGAAACCATCAGCGAAGAAGCCATTCGCTGCGGTATGCCCTACGTGACCGAGCGCTGGTTGGGCGGTATGATCACCAACTGGTCCACTATGTACAGCCGTATTCAGGAGCTCGAACGCCTTGAGCACCTGCGCGACAGTGGTGATATCAATCGCCTCACCAAAAAAGAAGGCTTGCTCATCGGTCGTGAGATCAAACGTCTTGAAAGCCGTCTGGCTGGTGTGCGCAACCTCAAAAACCTGCCTGATCTGGTCTTCATTGTAGATGTTGTGCGCGAGCACACCGCCGTCCACGAAGCCAACGTTAAAGGCATTCCTGTGATCGCTCTGGTCGATACCAACTGCGATCCCCGTGGTGTGGATTATGTGATCCCCTCCAATGATGATGCCATCCGCGCCATCAAACTGTTGGTTGGCAAGATCGCTGATGCCGTAATCGAAGGTAAAGCCGCCAATAAGGAACAGGAAGAAGCCGAAGCTGCTGCTGAACAACCTGCCGCTGCCCGCACATCCTCTCCTGCCCGCCCGCGCATGGATGAAGAAAGCGCTTTGGAAGACAAAGATCTTCTCGGCGCTGCCACCCTGGCCAAAATGGGTACCAAATCTGCTGACGAAGTCGAAGACGTCGAAGAGAAGTAAACTGGTTCAAAACCCCGGCTCGCAAATTTCGGTGCCCGGCACTGAGATCTGACTCTCCGGAAAATCTACACAAAAGGATTGAGCATGGCTATTACAACTGAAATGATCAAAACCCTCCGCGAAGCCACTGGTGCTGGTTTCTTGGATTGCCGCAA
>CAZWKK010000380.1:0-1808 GCA_964634855.1 uncultured Anaerolinea sp. | reverse complement strand
GATAAAATCCACTTTTCAATCCCTTTGCGGAACAATAAAACCACCTTCTTCTGCGTAGACGAAGGTGGTTTTCCTGATCACCCATTACTGATCACTGACCTTAATCCGATTTTGCCGCCAGCTTCTTGCCCCATTGGATGGCCATAGCCCCGAGAGCCCATTGCAGCAACAAAAGCGTGCTCCCGCCTCCCACGATCAGTGCCACGATCATGGGTTGGGTCACCTTAAAGGGCAGGCTCAACATGCCTTCCAGGTTGGCCGCCGTGGTGGGGTCGCGCAGGGCCAGGAAGGCAGATGCTGCGCAGATGAACGCCATCACCAGCAGGGGCAAGGTCAGCGCGCGGTTGGTCTCTTGCTTTTCTGTTGCGGCATCCAGGTCGCAGTGTGCGATCCTGGCGCCGATAAATAACCCGGCGGGCAGGGCCAGAACTACATTAAATACAGGGACACCCATAAAGAAACCGAATACACAAATGGAATAGAAAAGATAGATTGCCAGCAAGAGGATGGGGTTGAAGCGGTAGGCATTGGCCACCCACTTCTTGAGGAAGAAGGCATCCACCAGCAGGCCGAGCACCAGCCCGGTGAGAGCCGCCACTGCGATGATGAGGTTGGGCGCACTCATGCTCAGGCTCCACCAGCCGGCCAAAAACCCAATGAGGGGGAAGATTGGCCCAAGCAACAGGGCGCAGAAGAGCTTTTCAAATTTGTTCACAGCGTTTCTCCAGAAGTTGATCTCTGAAGTTGAGCATACCAGAAGGCAGGCACAGAAGACTCTCGAAAAATTCCGTTTCCTCTCAGAAGCTATCAAAAATTGGAAGGGGTTGGCGCTTAATCCGGCCGATGCTGCGAAACGAAGAGGTACCAGCACACGCCGTACCTGTCCACCAGGTCGGTAGAAAGCGGCGTCCAGGGCAGGGGACCTGGCTCCCGCAACACATGTCCGCCCTGCAAGAGCAAGGCAAAGGCATGCTCCAACTCGGCATTGCTGTTCAGGTTGAGACCATAGCTCATGGTAGGCCGTTCACTCTTCAACATGGCCTGCACCAATTCGTCATCTGTGCTTTCGCTCACGGCAAAAATGGACGCGCCGTCCTTCATCAGCTCAGCGTGCAGGTAGCTGCCGTCGTTGTTTTTAGCGTTATAGCCCAATTCCATGCCAAAAGCATCCAAATAGAAGGCCAGCGCCTCTGCACTGTTCTTTACATACAAGGTTGCACCAAGATCCATTGTTTGTCCTTTGATCGTTGTTTTGTGGAAACTTCCTCTAAGTATAGGCTTTCATCCTGACCCGGGCAATAAAAAACCGTCTGCCAAGACGGTTTTTCTTTTTTTGATTTTTGCTCACTCGTTACCGGAATCCCCAAACACCCTTACCTGGTTGCGTCCCATGCGCTTGGCATCATACAAGGCCTGGTCAGCTTTGATGATGATCTCCTCCCAATTTTTTCCGTGTAGTGGGTATGTGGCGATGCCAAAAGACAAAGTTGCACTCAGTTCTTTTCCTTCAACTGGCACAATGATCCTGGCACACTGTTGCCGGATCTCATCTGCCCGTTTTATAGAATTCTCGCTGGTGGAGCCTAACAGTACCAGAATGAACTCATCTCCTCCATAGCGGTAAACGAAGTCAGAGCGGCGCAATTCTCGTTCAAATAATCGGGCGAACTCTATCAGAAACTGGTCCCCAACAGCGTGCCCGTAAGTGTCATTGATGGTCTTAAAGTGGTCAATGTCAGCAAAAATGATGCTCAAAGGTGTGTCACTGCGTTCGGCACGGAGAAATTCGTGCGGCAAGATCTCACTCA
>CAZWKK010000379.1:0-1815 GCA_964634855.1 uncultured Anaerolinea sp. | reverse complement strand
ATGTTCAATAAGTACGGTAGTAAATTCGGTGAAAAATTCGCGGGCTGCAAAATATGCTGGCCTGAGCATTGCCAAAACCACCATTCTTGGCATGGCCCTGTCCGGCGCATTGGCTGGACTGGCAGGCGCTAATGAGATCCTGGCGGTCAACCGCAGTATGGCAATTGGGCTTTCATCTGGGTACGGTTTCGATAGTATTGCCCTGGCATTGCTTGGAAACAGCCACCCGGTAGGTGTCATTTTGGCTGCCCTATTATTCGGTGTTCTGAAAAATGGCGCGACCAGAATGATGGTTGTTTCAGCGATCCCCATTGACATTGTGACGATCATCCAGGCATTGATTCTGATCTTCGTTGCAGCTCCGGCCATCATCCGCTCGATTTACCGAATGCGTAAGGTCAAAGAGGAATCAATCGCAACAGTCACTCTGAGCAGTTGGGGAGGAGGTAAATAATGGCTGTTTCATCTGCAACCATCCAACGTGTAAAAATTGGTGATATTTCGAGAGTCCGGAGAATCTCAACCGGTGTTATAGAGATTCTCATTGCCGCTTTCATTTTTTTCATGTTTGCTTCGAAGATTACTGGCGATGCCCTCACAAAGTTTGTGATGACCCCGGGAGGAATCACCGTTGGTAAAATGGGAGATTGGATCGTTCAAACGAGACTAACCTTGTGGATCATGGCAGGAATTTGCCTGGTGATCGGAATTTACCAACTGATTAAAGGGTTTGGGAAATTCTCCACTGGGATGATCGGGGTTGCGTTCCTGGCCTTTATTTTTAGCTTTCTCACCTGGCAGGCATCAGGTAAACAACTCAACCTGGCGGGAATGCTTTCAAGTTCAGTATTGCTGGCAGTTCCGATCACACTGGGGGCATTCTCTGGAATTCTTTGTGAACGTGCCGGAGTGGTGAACATTGCCATTGAAGGTATGATGTTGATGGCGGCAATGGTAGGCGCGTTAATGGGGAGTATCACACAGAGTATGTGGCTCGGGCTGTTCTTTGGTGTGTTATCCGCTGTTCTCCTCGCAGCCCTGCATGCCGTTCTATCCATCAAATACAAGATTGACCAGATCATTTCCGGTACCGTGATCAACATTTTCTCGGCCGGTATGACCTCCTTTATTTCACAGAAATTCCTGCAAGTTCACCAGGAATTAAACAATCCAATAATGTTCACTCGTTTCGAGATCCCTGTCCTTGCCAAGATCCCGTTGATTGGCCCGATCCTTTTCAATACGAATTTCTTCGTATACCTAATGTTTTTCCTGCTGATCATTATCCAGATTGCTCTCTTCTCAACCCGCTGGGGTTTACGCATGCGCAGTGTTGGAGAGCACCCGAAGGCAGCGGATACCCTGGGGATCAACGTTATCAAGACAAGGTACATGGCAGTTCTTTTGGGCGGGATGGTAGCAGGCATCGCTGGCGCATTCTATACTTTGGGATCTGTCGGCAGGTTCGATGAAGGGATGACCGCAGGCAAAGGTTTCATTGGCTTGGCTGCCATGATCTTTGGCAATTACAGCCCAATTGGCGCGATGGGTGCCGGTTTTCTTTTCGGGTTTGCAGATTCGATCGGGTCCAAGCTGTCGCTGCTGGGAAGCGCCATACCTTCGACATTAATGTCAACCGCTCCATATTTGATCACCATGATTGTGCTAGCGGGTTTTGTGGGTAAGGGGCACGTGCCTGCTGCAGATGGCAAGCCATACACGAAAGAATAGCTTCAAAAGACATATCCAAATGCCTACGCCCTCCCTGGCCGAAAGATCAGGGAGGTTTTCATTTTGGTTTGTTATAATAACAAA
>CAZWKK010000378.1:0-1826 GCA_964634855.1 uncultured Anaerolinea sp. | reverse complement strand
ATGGATTTGAATATTATTGCCGGACCCCAATTGGGTGGTGACACCCTTGAAGCGCAAGCGCAGGTGTTGAAGATTCTCACCCACCCGACGCGCATCGCAATCCTCAACATCCTGAGGGACGGCGAGCATTGCGTCTGCCACTTGGAGGCTTATTTGGGCTTGCGGCAGTCGTACATCTCGCAGCAATTGGCAGTGCTACGGGAAGCGGGGCTCATCCAGGACCGGCGGGATGGGTGGAACATCTTCTACCGAGTGATCAACCCCAGGGTTTTTACCGTGCTTGACGCTGTTGAGGCTTTTACCGGACAAGCACCAGCCGGGCAGAAACCCCAAGCCATCGAATGCAGCTGCCCGCATTGCGCTGGCACGAAAAGTGGCCATTAGGCGGCATTTGAACTCATAGAGACACACTTTACACACAAAGGAGCACGAATGAGAAACATCAAAATACTTGGTTCGGGCTGTGCCAACTGCAAACGGTTGGAAGCCATGGCGCGCAAGGTGGTAGGCAACCTGGGCATTGAAGCCGAATTTGAGAAAGTGACCGACATGCATGAAATCATGAAATGGCCAATTCTTTCGACCCCGGGGCTGGTTATCGATGGGAAAGTCGTTTCCTCCGGTCGTATCCCGGCAGAATCTGAAATCGTGGACTGGCTGAAGGAATAAGCACCTCGAATGGGCAGGTGTGCCTGCCCATTTTTGTGACCAAAAGATATTCGATTTTCTGAATGTGATTTTTAGTTCTTTTTGAAGGGATTATGGACGCTGTTCTCGCTTATATTGGCACGTTGCTTTGGTCTGGATGGACGGGTTTGCTGGATTACCTGGCCGCGCATGTTTTGCTTTGCCTGGTGCCGGCTTTCGTGATTGCCGGCTTCATGAGTTCGATGATCCCCAAAGAGGCAATCACCCGCTACCTTGGGCCGAAAGCGTCCAAGTGGATTAGCTACCCGGCCTCGGCCCTCGGAGGGTTCGTTTTGGCAGTGTGTTCCTGCACCATCCTGCCGCTTTTCGCGGGCATCTGGAAGCGGGGCGCGGGCCTCGGCCCGGCAATCACGTTCCTGTTCGTGGGGCCGGCTATTAACATCCTGGCCATCACCTACACCGGCGCGACCATCGGCATGGATATCGCCATCTCGCGGCTGGTGCTTTCCATTCTTTTTGGGATTGGCATCGGCCTGAGCATGGCCTGGATTTTCCGCAAGGAGGAAACCGCACGGGAAACCGAGCTGGCCGCCAGCGGCGTGTTTGACCAGACGGCCAAAGTGAAGCCGGCGGTATGGGTGCTCTTTCTCATGTTGGTGGCAGTGCTGATTGTGGGCACCGTGCAGGTTAATTGTGTGACAAATGTTTACGCGAGCGTCAACCTTTCTTTTGATTGGGCGCAACGGTTGGAGTTGCTCTTGACCTCAGTGAACCTGACCATCCAGGGCGCGGTGCTGATTTTGATGCTTTTTGTGATTGGCATCAGCGCGTGGAAAGGCTTTGAAAACATTTTGGACGGGTTCAATGGCTGGACCTACGCCGCCTTCGCTTTCATCGCGCTCACTATCCTGATTGCCGCCCCAAAGGAAGAGGTGGGGTCGCTGGCCATCGGGATTAACGGCCGGCTCATCGGGGAAATCATTCTACTCGCCGGCATCGCGGTGGTTGCCAGCCGATCATTTAACAAGGATGAAATTGGCGGATGGGTGTGGGAGACGTGGAAGTTCGTCAAGCAAATCTTTCCGCTGTTGATTGTGGGTGTGTTTGCCGCCGGAATCGTGAAGGTGATTATCCCGGAGACCTGGGTGCGAACCATCGCCGGAAAGAACACCATCTGG
>CAZWKK010000377.1:0-1845 GCA_964634855.1 uncultured Anaerolinea sp. | reverse complement strand
TTGGAGGCCACGTACTTGGTGGCCGTGTTCACATTCGGCCAGAACTGACCGTTGTTGGGCCAGTATGGCGCCCATATATCATAGGTTTTGCGGCCGATCAGCAGATCAAAGGGCAGGGACATTTGCTTCTTCAACACCGTTCCCAGCACATCATCTGAATACCCTGAGATCCACCCGCCAAGTTTGAATCCGCCGCTGGTGTCTTCCTCCGGCCCGCCCGGCCCCTGGATCACGCCATCCAGGCTGATGTGTTCCAATACGATGATCTTTCTCATGGGGTACCTCCAAATAAGGGCCTACTCAATAATTATGGCATAGATTGGAAAGGCACATCCTATGATTGAACGTACCAATTTTCTTGTTTCAGTCTTTATTTGTTTTTCTTCCCATCCAGCTTCAGCATATTTGATTCATCGCTGTGCGCGCCATCGGTGCCCACGTGTTTATCGCTGATCTCCGCGCCGTTTTTGATGATGTAGACGATGGCCATGGCATGTCCACGGCCCAGGCCGTAATCGGCTTTTAACCAGTCTACGATCTCGCCAGCTTTGGTCTTGGGATTGTCAAAACCCTTGGCTTTGGCCATGGCGATGAACTCGTTGGGGGTCTTGCCGGTTTTCTCTTCGATATTATCCAGATAAGCCTGAAATGACATGGTTTCGCTCCTAATGAAATAATCGCACCAATTTACTCCAATATCCATTATAGCGAGTCTCGCCATTCACTTCAACAAAACCGCCTTCAGCCTTTTTGCCGATGACGGTCTTCCTTATCTTTGCCTAGTATTCCTCAGTGCCAGAATTCTCCCACACCCTGACCTGGTTGCGCCCCATGCGCTTTGCGTCATATAAGGCCTGGTCTGCCTTGATGATGATCTCTTCCCAGTTTTTGCCGTGCAGCGGGAATGTGGCGATGCCAAAAGACAGGGTTGCACTCAGTTCTTTCCCTTCAACAGGCACGATGATCCTGGCACACTTTTGCCGGATCTCCTCTGCCCGTTTTGCAGAATTTTCATCGGTGGAGCCCAACAGTACCAAAATGAACTCATCTCCCCCATAACGGTAAACGAAATCAGAGCGGCGCAATTCGCGTTCAAATAATCGGGCGAACTCTATCAGAAACTAGTCGCCAATAGCGTGCCCGTAGGTATCGTTGATGGTCTTGAAGTGGTCAACGTCAGCAAAGATGATGCTTAAAGGTGTGTCACTGCGTTCGGCACGGAGAAATTCGTGCGGCAAGATCTCACTCAGATGGCGGCGGTTGGGCAAGCCAGTGAGAGAATCATGCAGGGCTTGTTCCCGAAGCTCGTCCTTCAGTTTTTCCACCTCAGCCACACGGTTTTGAAGCTCCTGGTTGGCCACCGCCAGCTCGCTCTCTGCCCGTTTGCGCTCCGTCACTTCTTCTTTTAAGTGGGTGAATGCCTGCGTGGTGATGCGGTCCGAGAAATAGACAATTCCTCCCACAATAATGAAGGTGATGGTGAGGATGAACCAATGCAGCATCGAAACTGAAGTCATCCGGTCGTGGATCCAGCCGGATTGTTGAGCTATCACTAACACAAACGTGGCCAATGAACTGGCAATGGTGGCTACCACAACGCCGATCTTCTTATACAGGATACCGGCCACGATGATGATGAGAAGGAACAGACACACGGCCGTAGAGCGAACCGTGCCATCGCTGATGATCGAGAGGATGGTAAAGGCAAAACCCAGGGTCAGCCCGCTGATGCCGGCAAACAAGATCTTGCCGCGGCGCAGCGTGAACCTGGCAACCAAAAAGACGGCCAAAACAAGAAAATCGATCAGATAATTGCGAAATGGGGTAGTTGGGTCAAAGAGGTTT
>CAZWKK010000376.1:0-1871 GCA_964634855.1 uncultured Anaerolinea sp. | reverse complement strand
GCTTTTTGCGCATAGATAAGAAGCTCGCCCATGGCCACCATCTGCGCCGCCACCATGATCTGGTTGGCACCTTTGGCAATCTGCCCTGCACCGGGCTCGCCAATATGGGTAATGGTCTTGCCCATAGCCTGAAAGATGGGCATTACAGTTTGAAGCGCCTGTTCTGAACCGCCCACCATGATGGTGAGTGTGGCATTACGGGCACCAATATCCCCGCCACTGACAGGGGCATCCAGGGCGGCTACGCCTTTCGACGCCAGTTTTTCGGCGATCATGCGCGCTGTGGCGGGTTTGATGGTGGAATTGTCCACAAAAATCAGGCCTTCGTGCGCGCCTTCCAGAATGCCGTTTGACCCCAGCACCACCTTCTCCACATCCGGGCTGTCGGGTAGGTTGGTAAAGACCACGTCCACCTGACTGGCCACTTCTTTTGGGCTGCTGGCACGCAGGGCACCTTCGGCGACCAACTCATCCACGGCAGCCTGGCTGCGATTATGTACCACTAACGGGAAACCGGCTTTGAGAATATTGCGGGCGATGGATTTGCCCATCAGACCCAAACCGATGTAACCAACTTTTAACATGTTTGACTCCTTAACTGAGGGTGTTGTGATTATACCGATTCAACCCGGTTGATTGCAACCAATTGCAGCAAGTTGCGTATACTGATTATTGAATTAAGGAGATTGAACAATGGAAAATATGCCTGAATCGAACAATCCGGCTCCCATGTACGAGCCGAAACGTCATAAATCGAGCGGTGGTGCCTGGTGGGCACTGGTTCTCATCCTGGCTGGCGTCATTCTGCTTGTGCAGAATTTGCATCTGGCCAATTTTGAATTTCACTGGTGGGCTTTGTTCATTTTTATCCCGGTATTGGGCTCGCTCTCTGCCGCATGGGAATCTGCCCGGCGCACGGGTCGTTTCAGCTCCGGGGTTGCCGGCGCGTTGGGTTCAGCCGTGGTGGTGGGTACCGTGGCCGTTATGTTGCTTTTTGGTCTGGATTGGAGCAGACTGTGGCCTTTGATGTTGATTGCCCCGGGTGTTTCTTCCTTCTTGAGTGGGATAGCTGGTGTTGATCCCGAAAAAAGCCCGAACGGGTCCCTCTGGCTCAGCTTGAGTGCCTGGGTGGGTCTTGGGTTGATGGCGCTTGGCACAGGTTTTTTGGCGAACAGCTACCCCATCCCGGCTCTGCAACCATTTGTCACAGGTTATCGCTGGTGGGCCATCCCCATCTTTTTCCCGGGTATAGGCGCTCTGGTAGCTGCTGCCGTGATGTTCATTCGCAACCGTGTCATGACCTGGTCTGCCTGGATGATGCTGCTCATTGCCGTGTTTACCCTGGCGACCGCCACCGTGGCTTTGCTTGCCCTGGACTGGAATCTGCTCTTCCCCGTGGTGCTCATCGCCTGTGGGGTGGTCATTCTGGCGGGTCTTCTAGGGAAAAAGTAGGCATTTGCTCTGGAATCTTGCAGGAAATTCAGTTACACTACTAGCGCTTGCGCAAACAGGCAAAATTTTGTGATGAAGAGTGATAATGAGCGAGAATCAAGCGAAAGTACTGGCTTTACTACCTGCCTATAACGAACATGTGCACATCGCTGCCGTCATTCAGGGCGCCAGGAAGTATTTACCGGTTCTGGTGGTGGATGATGGTTCCAAAGACAACACCTCAGAGGTTGCCCGTGAAAATGGCGCTGTGGTGTTAAGACAGGAACCCAACCAGGGCAAAGGGGCGGCCATGGAACTTGGCTTTCGTTATGCGCTGGAAAACGGTTTTGACGCGGTGATCACCATCGATTCGGATGGTCAGCATGACACGGAAGAGATCCCGCTGTTCCTGGCTGAATATGAGAAGAACCGCACCGATC
>CAZWKK010000375.1:0-1880 GCA_964634855.1 uncultured Anaerolinea sp. | reverse complement strand
GATGAAGTTCATCGGTGTGGATTCAGTGGCAGATGTGCTCAAATTCGCATTCGCAAAATGAGCCCCTTTTGTGCATCATTTACGCTTGAATGATAAAATGAAATAGCATATACGCAACAATTAGAATTTCTATTGCAATACAAATTAAGGATCAATTATGAAACAAAATAAACCTGCGGGGAAAAAAGTAAATCAGTGGTATTCAATGGATATCCACATCCATACCCCTGCATCGGAAGATTTTCAACAACCAGATGTAACCTATTTGGATATTTTACAAAAAGCAGAATCACGCGGAATTGATATTTTATCCTTCACCGACCACAATTCGGTGGCTGGATACAGGCAGTTACAGGAAGAGATCAAACAACTTGAGCTGCTGGATAAGCTTAACCGGCTCATCCCCGAAGAACGAAATAAACTAAATGAATATCATCGCTTGCTCAATAAAATCCTCTTATTGCCTGGCTTTGAATTCACTGCAACTTTCGGTTTTCACATTTTAGCCATTTTCTCACCAAACAAGCTGATCAGAGAGATCGAGCACCTTCTTCTCAACCTCTCCATCTCCCCTGACCGTCTGGATGATGGCACGCCGGCGATAGGCGCGTCCGTGGATGTACTGGCCGCCTACCAGATGATCAACCAGGCAGGTGGTATCGTTATCGCCGCCCATGCCAATTCAACCAACGGCGTTGCCATGCGTGGCATCAATTTTGGTGGTCAAACTCGCATCGCCTATACGCAGGATTTAAACCTGCATGCTCTGGAAGTCACCGATCTTGAATTGAAAGGCTCCAGAACCACTGCAGCGTTCTTCAATGGAACAAAACCAGAATATCCACGCAGAATGCATTGCATCCAGGGGTCAGATTGTCACCGCTTGATCGCGGATCCAATCAAGAAGAAAAATCTTGGTGTTGGAGACCGGGCTACGGATGTCTTCTTGCCTGAACTTTCTTTTGAAGCTTTAAAAGACTTATTCCTCTCCAATGACTTTTCCAGAACCCGACCTCACCGCCATAAAGAAGAGCCAGCCTTTGACTTTATCCAGTCTGCCCGTGATGAAGGGGTCAACATCATTCAGGACTTCCATGAGTCAGCAACCGTTCGTGGAGGTAAGCTTTACGCCATCCTTTCTGATATTTGTGCCTTTGCCAATACCAATGGCGGCACATTGTTTATCGGTCTTTCTGCTGATCCACGTACTGCACCTGAAGGCGTACCCAACCCGGAGCAGTTACAAAAACAGATCGAAAAAGAAGTTGCCAGCCGCATCAGCCCGCCTTTGCATGTGTCCATGGATGTGCAAAAATACAAAGGCCTGCAGATCTTGCGTATCCTTATCCCGCGTGGCGATGAAACGCCTTATGCAGTGGATGAAAACAAGATCTATATTCGCGATGAAGACGAGACCAATATCGCCGTTCGTGATGAGATCGTCAACCTGGTGCTCAAAACCACCCCCCTCAAAGCCATCACGCCGCCCCCGCTGCCAACCCTGCCACTCACGCCTACAGAAAAATTGGCTGAGCCCATCCTCCCTGAGCCTTCAGATACACCAACGAGCACTGACCCACGCACGGGAGTAGAGATCATGGTTCCGGTCTTCCGCAATGGTCGCAATTTCTTCACTGTTCGCGATCTACGCAATGGCAACATCGTCAAGAACGTGACCCAAGCCTCAGCCCGCCGTTTATGGAGCTACGCTATCACCCGTTATGACGAGATCGCCCCCTCTATCGAAAAGGCCAGCATTAACTGGCAAGGCGATTACGGGTTATTGCGCACTTATGACCAGGGAAAGTCATTACATTACGACTTTATCCAAAGAACCCCTGATGGTTATCGCTACTTCTTTGGAGTCACTTCTGATGGCA
>CAZWKK010000374.1:0-1881 GCA_964634855.1 uncultured Anaerolinea sp. | reverse complement strand
TGCCAATCACGGCAAACCCAGCCTCCATTTATTGGACATCATCTTTTCGTCCGAATTATCCACGCGTGCTACACGCCGCGGACCAGGATATTCTGACCGGCATGAAAACCGGGCCAGGCTTAAACGCAAACTGTTGAAAGATCTATGGAGTGAAACCATGCCAGATGAAAAAAGTTATGCCTCCATTCATTTGACCTTCTCGGATGAGGTGGAAAAACAATTGGAAGACCGCCTGATCCTGGTGGAAGACATCCAGCAGGTCATTGAATATGCCGAAAAGAGCGGTAAACGCTTCAGACAACCACAAACTGGCCATTTGTTGGCTCATTACAAACCAACACGCGTGACCTACTGGGTAGAATATCTGCCCAAAGGGGAAGGTTACGAAGTCTTTAAAGCCTACAGCCATCGCATGGAACTGGGAGAGGAGAAGAAATCATGAGCGAACCCAACGATACTCTGCCCAACGAAGAATGGATCTGTGCCAATTGTGATCTTCCACTCGAGCCCAGCAAGATCATGGTCTCCTATTTAGGGAACGCCTACCCGGTGGATCTGCTGCGCTGCCCCAAATGCGGCATGGCGTTGGTGCCTGAAGGCCTGGCCCTGGGCAGAATGAACGATGTTGAAAAAGCTCTGGAAGATAAATAAAGGTCCCCTTGGCAATTCTGACTGAAACCGTTCTTTGCTATGAAACTGCCCATAAAGCCAACACGCTTGGCGATACCCTGCATCCCGGCGGCCTACCGCTGACCCGGTATGCCCTTGAACTGGCCAACCTCCCCGCAGGCGCGCGTATTCTCGATTTGGGCTGCGGAGGCGGTGAATCCGACCAATTCCTCACAGCGGCAGGGTTTCAGGTGACAGGTTTGGACAGCTCTCTGCGGTTGCTGATGTCTTCATCTTCAGACGCTCAAGGTCGTACCTGCGCAGATGCCCACGCCTTGCCTTTTGCACCTAACTCTTTTGACGCCATACTGGCGGAATGCACACTCTCCCTGTTTACCCCATTGGATATTCTTCTGGATTCATTGAATGCATTGCTCAAAGAAGATGGAGTGCTCATCGTATCTGACCTTTCCACCCGTGCACCCAAAGAATCTGCAAAATTGAATGCACAAATCCCTGCTGGCTGTCTTGCCGGTGCGTTTGACCCAAATGCTTTCATCCCTACGTTGCATGACCATGGTTTTACCCTGCTGCATTGGGAAGATCATGCAGAATTGTTGAAATCCTTGCTGCAGCCACTGGTCTTTCCATTGGTGTGCAACATCGAAAATGGCAAACTCGACAGTCTTGATCTGGTATTACAAATTGCCAGAGCAAAATTCAGTTATTTTCTATGTGTGGCTAAAAAGGACGCATGTAGCTAGTGACCTAAAAGATCAGTTTCGTTCGGAGAGACAAATGAGCGATCAAGATGAAATGCTTGCGCTGAAGAATCAGGGGTTCAATTGTAGCCAGATCATCATCAAGATGGGATTAGACCTGCTTGGTAAAGAAAACCCTGATCTGGTTAAAAGTATGCAGGGGTTGGCCGGCGGTCTTGGCTATACTGGTGATGTCTGCGGGGCGCTCACCGGCGCTGTCTGCCTGCTGGGTCTTTATGCTGGCAAAGGCCGTGCCGAAGCTGCTGAAGATCCACGATTGCTTTTCATGGTGGAAGATCTGGTCAAGTGGTTCAAAGAAGATTGCACAAAAGACTATGACGGCATCCATTGCCGCGACATCGTGAATGACGACACTCAAAAGATGGCTACCCGCTGCCCGCAATTGATCGAAGGCTGTTATCAGAAAGCCAAGGAATTGCTGGTGGAAAATGGTTTTGATCTTTCAGGAATGGAAGCATGAACCTTTACGAAGACATTATAGATATTGTAG
>CAZWKK010000373.1:0-1887 GCA_964634855.1 uncultured Anaerolinea sp. | reverse complement strand
GGGGACATAAAATCATTATAGAGACGAAAAAGCAGATGTCAATTATAAAAAACACAGAACCTTTGTAGGGTCCTGTGTTTGGGTACGAAAAACCTTTTATCTATTGCTCTGCCAGTTCGATCCCGCCCAGAGTGTTGCCAACGCTGGTACCGCATTCGGTGGCTTTATCTGGCGGGAGGATCACCTGGAACATCAGTGTGTTCTTCAACGTAAGGTCCTTCAGCCCACCTATGGCTACATATTCCCGGATGCTGATGTTCTTCTCCTGGTTGTAGTAGCCCCAGATCTGCACGTCAATCCCATTGAGCTTGACCGTATTTTTGAGATTGCCGGTGGGGTCCTGGCTGGGTACGGACTGAAGCGTGCAGCCAGGGATCTTTTGTGATTCAAGAATTTCCAATCCTGCCGTGTCGGTCGATTTCTTCCATTCGTCCGTGGAGAATTTCAGTACATAGGCTGGGTCGCTGAGGGTCAGCTTTTCGTAGGGAATAGGCGCGGTGTCCAGCGAAAGCCCACCAAAGAAGAACCCGTTATCATCATCGTGGAAGGCAAATACCAGGGCCCCGGGAGGTGGGGCATTAAACTCGAACCAACCGTAAAGTGGTTTGTCACCTTCAAATTCAACCGTTTGGAAGGCGGTTCCTCCGCCGTTGATCACTTCATATCGGTTATTGAAGTTGTCAGTGACGAACATGTTTTTGTTGCCTTCGTCAGAACGCTTGCGGATATGAGACACGCCCGGCTGTTTCCAGCGAACCTGCCAGGAGACATTAAAGACCATGTGGTGGTTGGATTTGATCTCAATGCCCACAATGCAGAAACGGATCCCCATATAATCATCGCTCTTGCCTTTGCACTGATCAATGGCGTAATAATTGGGCGCCAATACCACCAAAGTAGGCGTCAGGTATGGGGTGGCCGTTTCGGTTGGCAGCAGGGTGGCGGTGGCAGGGATCTCAGTAGCGACAGCCGGGGTTGATGTGGGCGGCTGAGTGGTGGACATATTATCTGTGGCAGTTGGTCCCGTTTTGGTGGGGATAACCGCAGGGGAGGTGCTGCAAGCGGTCAGCATTGAGAGTAATATCAAAACAAGCAGCGCTCGGTTCAGGGTTTCGTGACGTCTCATGATCATTTCCTGTTTTCGAAGAGTTGAGGTCTTGGATCGTTCAGTGGGAGATCGAGTGAATTTATCTATTGACCAGATGGCTCAGCACCAGGCTCTTGTAATCCCATCAAAATGTTGGAGATCGCTACCAGACAGGGGTCTGAACTCTGCAAGGGAATGGCGGCCAGGAAGAACACCTTGTTGTTTTCAGAGAGATCAGGCAAGCCGGAGACAGCGTAGTATTCGCGGTAGGCCATCTGATTGGCTTCATCCAGGGTTCCGTAGATCTCATACTCGATCTGATCAATGAAGAGTTTGGTCTTGAACTTGCCTTTGGGGTCAGCCAGCTCTGGCAACTGCAGGGAACATCCAGGGATCTCTCTGGCAGTCCACTGCATGGGTTGGCCATCCACAGAGACATTTTCCCATTCATCCTTCAAATAGCGTAATTGGAAAACGCCGCCGGTGAGCAATACAGTCTCGTAGGGCAGATGCTGAATATCCATGGTGATGTTCTGGATGGTGAGACCGATCTTTTCGTCGTGGAGCTCAAATCGGACGGCGCCATCTGGCGGGGCTTTGAAATCAAAATAGCCGCTGAAGGTTGTTTCATTATCGGCACGGCTCTCATCCCCCTTGGAGAACTTCAAGGTCTCATATTTGTTCCCCAGGTTATCTGTGAGGAAGACCTTTTTGTAAAACTCGGCCCGTTCCACTTCAACCATTTCGCCTTTTAAGATCTTGTAGCGTTTGGTGAAGTTAAAGCGCATGCTGCGGTCTGG
>CAZWKK010000372.1:0-1894 GCA_964634855.1 uncultured Anaerolinea sp. | reverse complement strand
AACCGCCACAAGGCGGTTTTTTTATATAAAGGCTGTACAAGAGTTGTATAGGGCTGTTTTCCCGGGTATGATAAAGTTGAAAAGGAGGTGAAAATCATGAAAGGTTTATTTCGACAAATTAGCGTGGTGGTGGCGGTAATTGTTACCATCACCATTAATGCACTGGCAGATATTTTGCCCATCAATGGGCTGGGCACGGGCGAGATTTCGGATTCCTTCAAGGTGTTCTTTGTGCCTTCGGGATACGTTTTCTCCATCTGGGGGCTCATTTATCTGGGGCTGATCGCCTTTGCGGTTTACCAGGCCTTGCCGGCCCAGAAACTGAACGCCCGGCTGGATGCCATCAGCGGTTGGTTTTTGCTCTCCAGTCTGGCTAACTGCGCCTGGATCTTCTTATGGCATTATCAGCTCTTTGTGCTCACACTGCTGGCCATGCTCACGTTACTGGGCTCGCTCATCATGCTCTACGTTAAGCTGGACATCGGAAAAAGTGTTGTGTCAGGGGGCGAGAAGTGGTGGGTGAGGGTGCTGTTTTCCATCTATCTGGGATGGGTCTCGGTAGCCACAGTAGCCAACGTCAGCGACGTGCTGTACTTCTTGGGTTGGACGGGCGGAGCGATTGCCCCGCAGGTGTGGGCCGCCATTATGTTGGCTGTGGCTACGGTATTGGGCTTGCTGATGGCCATCACCCGTAAAGATACCGCTTACCTGATGGTGTTGGTCTGGGCTTTTATTGGCATCGCCCTCAAATTCCCAGCCGAGCCGGTAGTCTCAACGGCGGCCTGGGTTGCTACTGCCGTTACCGGGGGGCTGGTGCTTTACACTTTCTTTCCGCGAAAGAAATTAAGTTGATCTGAATTTGAAAGATTTACACCGTCCTCGTGAGGGGACGGTTTTCTTAATTGTTTTTTCGGGCTGTCTTTGCTATATTATTACCAGTGTGATCTGATGAAAACCGAGACCGATCCACTTTTCTTTAGCGCTGATATTCCTGCTCCTCAAAGTGAGGTCTGGCAAGCCTGGACCACCGCGGCGGGTTGTAAGTCTTTCTTTGCACCTGATTGCAAACTGGAATTGCGCATAGGTGGGGCTTATGAGATGTACTTCGATAAAGATGCCCCGGTGGGGGATTGGGGAGGTGAAGGATGTGTGATCCTGGCACTTGAGCCAGAACGCATGCTTTCTTTTACCTGGAATGCACCGCCTGAATTTCCGGCGATTCGGCAACAGAAAACACATGTGGTCGTTCGCCTAAAGGCCATCGCCGAGAAAAAAACACTTGTCACCCTGAGTCACGATGGTTGGGGTGAGGGCGAAGATTGGCAGCAAGTTCGCGAGTATTTTGTTCGAGCCTGGGGGAAGATTGTTTTACCGCGATTGGTGAAACGCTTCTCAGAAGGGCCGATGCAATGGTAAGTTATAAATATCAGGAGCAGGAATGAAG
This sequence comes from uncultured Anaerolinea sp., assembly GCA_964634855.1. GTDB lineage: Bacteria > Chloroflexota > Anaerolineae > Anaerolineales > Anaerolineaceae > UBA6107. The sequence goes on along the minus strand of CAZWKK010000372.1, from coordinate 450 downwards.
AACAGCAAACAGATCATAGAGGAATTTACATCGTTAAAATCTCTTGCCGTGGTGGGTGTCTCTCGCAATAAAGACAAGTTCGGCTCGATGATCTATCGTGAATTGAAGGCGAAGGGCTACAAGATGTTCGCCGTCAATCCAGAAATGGATATGTTTGAAGGCGATCGTTGCTACGCTGGTCTGGGGGCTTTGCCCGAAAAGCCAGAAGGCGTGATCATTGTGGTTCAGCCAGCAGCCGCCCTCAAGACGCTTGAAGACATGGCCAAACAGGGCATCCAATATGCCTGGATCCAGCAGGGCGCCAACTCGCCGGAGAACGAAGCCAAGGCGCAGGAGTTGGGGCTCAAGGTGGTGGCAGGAGAATGTGCCTTCATGTTCTTTCCACCCATTGAATCCATCCACAAGTTCCACCGCACCATTAACAGGATCTTTGGCAAGCTTCCCCGCTAG
>CAZWKK010000371.1:0-1919 GCA_964634855.1 uncultured Anaerolinea sp. | reverse complement strand
GATCCTGCAATCCATCAACCTTTATGGCGAAATGCACCGTTTTATTCCGGTTTACGCCAAGGAAGCCGGTGGGAAGATCAGCGAAGTGGTGGTGCGCCACCACCCACGCAAGTACGGCAAAGCCAATTACGGGCTCGAACGCACCATCAAAGTCATCCTGGACCTGTTCACTGTGCAGTTCCTGATGAAATTCGCTCAAAAACCTATCTATCTCTTTGGTGGGGTTGGGCTGGGCTTGATGGCAATCAGTACTTTGCTCTTCCTATTTCTCGCGATCAGGCGAATCGTCGCTGCCGTGTCTGTCTTGGGTTCACCATGGTTCCAAATCAGCGTGATGATGTTCATTTTGGGTTTCCTGGCAGTGCTGCTGGGGCTGATCGCTGAGCTTGTCATGCGCACCTATTACGAATCACAGGACAAAAAGACCTACGCCATCCGCGAGGTTGTTGATCCCTATAACAAATAGTTATTTTTCAGGTTGTTGGGATTCCAACAATTGTTGGATTAATTCTGTCTCACCGTGTGGGATGAGCAGGTTGATTTCGCCATTGCGCCAGGAAAGTACGACCTTATAGTTATGGAACATTCGTAGCACCACTTTCTCCACCCAGGCGTTGTTCTCCTGACTAAAACCGCTATTACTGTCATAATATCTGACGTTAACCGAATCGGTTATTATTGCAACATAAGCATCAGCTTCTATCGATTCCCGGAATACCCCCATATATTCAGGATTGTTGCTCATCAGCATTTCCATCAAGAAGACCTTTTCATATTCCGGCACTACGGGCAGGTCGAGCTCACCAAATGTGAGCAATTGACGTTCGGAGATGAAGAGTACCTCACCACCATTTTTCTGAAGCACAGCAACAGCGCGTTTCAGGTCATCCAGTTCACTACCATGGGATTGGGCGGTGCTAAAAGACCAGGACCCGGAACGCATAAAGGCAAAGAAAACCGGAATGATCACCGCCATCGCTAACCAGAATCGCCATCTTGGGATTTCGTTGGTTTTTGGATCTAGATTAGATGAGTGCGAACTCATCCCAAGGATGACACCCGTTATCAATGCCCAAAAAACCAGGAAGCCATCAAGGTTGTGAAGGTCTCCACCACCCCCAATTTTTACACTGACCACCAAGCCTCCTGCAAAGAACACCCCCAGGATGCCAGCCAGACCCAGCCATTGCAACCAGTGCAGAGCCGGCAAAAATATTTGACGGAATTTCAGCCACAACAAAGCCGCTCCGGGCAGCATCACCAGCAGAATCGCGGGCAGGATGCCGAGGAAGAAGGTTGCGCTCGGCCACAGCCGGCGCCAAAGCAAAGCGGAAGAAAAAGCAGAATCGAAAAGGGCTGGATCTTCGCCCGAAATTGCGATGTAGCCCTGTTTTGTGAGATAAGCAACCACAAGGCCGCTAATCACCCAAACGACGGGCCACATCAAGTACTTCGCCCAATTTTTACCGTCAAAAGTCGTATCCAGCAAGTAAAGCGCAACTGCCATCACACCAGGTACTGGCATCCAGTTAACCCGGCTGATGCCTGCCCAGGCAGACGCAAGCAGCACAAAGATCAACGTCCGCAGTGGCTTATCTTTCTTGTAACCTAGCAGAACGAGAATTACACAAACCATCAAGTGATAATAGACCGCACCCTGGAAAAAGAAAAGGAAGAGCGATGCGGTCAGCCACGGTAAGGAAACCTTTGCAGAAGTGTTGAATCGTTTTGCCATCAACCAACTGCCCCAGAGGGTCATGCCAATCCAAAGCACCACCTGCCAGATGCGGTGGAACAGGATGGAGCGGATGCCAACAAAAAATGGCAGTGCCTGCAATAGGTAACGGCTCGGGTGAAGCACTGGCAAAGGAAGTTGTATCCCATACAATTTCTCGGAAACAAAAAGCGAGGCATTATAG
>CAZWKK010000370.1:0-1924 GCA_964634855.1 uncultured Anaerolinea sp. | reverse complement strand
CCGCGACCGCGCAGGCCGGAGGCTTTCATCTCTTCGATCACCTGGGCCGGGGTCATACTGGTCAATACCTTGGCCAAAGATTGGTAGCCGCCGGTGCCGATGTACTCTTCGATCTTTTCAGGGTTAATGAGGCCGCAGTTACGCAAGGCCACACGTTCTTGCAATTTGTAGAAAGAGATGTCTTCAGCGGTCTCTTTCTTTTCTTTAGTGGAGGGATCTTCGTAGAGCAAGCGTTTTACCTTGTGACCATTGACGATGTGCTGTTCAAAGATCTCTAGGGCATCTTCCGGCTTGACCTGCACGTAGAAAACATTCTCCGGGAAGATCTTGACGATAGGGCCCTTCTCGCAGAAGCCAAAGCAGCCGGAGATGGAAGCATATACCTTCCCCTGCAGGCCGTGGTCAGCGATGAGGCGCTGGAAGTTGTCTACCAGTTTCTGGCTTTCAGAGGCATGGCAACCCGTGCCACCGCAAACCAGGATCATGATAGTCGATTCGTCAACCTCAACACCCAAACGAGTGCTGAGCAACTTTTTGTACTGTTCGTAAGCGCTTAATAATTGTTCATTATTGCGAATTTCAGGCATTTGCGGCCTCCTCAACGGTGGTGTCTTCCTCAACAAAGAACTTTTCGAGGATCTCACGCACATCACCGGGTTTCACTTTACCGTACACTTTATGGTTGATGGTCACCACGGGGGCAAGGCCGCAGGCGCCAACGCAACGCAGACTTTCGATGGAGAATTTTCCATCAGAGGTCACCTGACCAGATTTGATGCCAAGTACCTGCTCAAATTCCTGCAGCACTTTATCTGCACCATTCACATAGCAAGCAGTGCCCAGGCAAACATTTACCTGGATCTTGCCCTTGGGAGTGGTGGTGAAAAAGTTGTAGAAGCTGATGACACCAGAGACGTCAGCATGCGGAACCGAGTACTTCTTGGCAATGTGAACTTGAACGATCTCGGGTAAATAGCCAAAGATCTCCTGCGCACGGTGCAGGGTCATGATGAGGGTATCTTTGCGGCGCGGATCTTTGGGATCAATGTGCAAGGTTTCAATGTACTGATCCAGTTCTTTGAATTGTGGATGGTTCTTTTCCACACAGGGCGAATGGTTCGAGGTTCCAGTCATACTTTCTCCTTTATGGGATGTTCTTTCCTTCACTGAAATAGTCTTTATCTATTTGTTCTTTGTAGAGGGGCGCCTGCAACGCCAGGAATTGCCAGATGAAAATCTGCAGCAGGGATCTCCATGGGGTTTTCCAAAATGCCGTCCTGAAAATACAGTACCGAATCAGCCAGAATGGGCAATTCAGCAGCAATATGGGTCACGAACAACAGGGTCAACTCCGGCTGGGTTTCCCGGATATGCTCAATAATGACCTGCTTGGCATCCTGCCCGATCGATTGAAAAGGCTCGTCCATCATTACAAAAGCCGGCCGGCCCAACAAACCGCGGATGAGCGCCACTTTTTGTTTCATTCCACCTGAAAGCTGCCAGGGGAAATGCTGGGTGTACGCGGTGAGATCACAAACCTCCAACCAATTCTGGTAGTAGTTCCACAACTCAAAGGAAGGCGTGATCTTGTGCAAGCGGAAGGGCAACAAGATGTTTTCTTCCACCGTCATATAGGCAAACAAGCGGGGCTCTTGAAAAACAGTCATCGGGATGGCATCACGGAACTCAAAACGGCCGCCATCATAGGTTTCAAGGCCAGCCAGAATCTTGATGAGTGTCGTCTTTCCGGCGCCGGATGGCGCATAAAGCGCCACCCGTTGCCCGCGCCGAATTCTGAAGGAAAGATGATTGATCACCTGATGTGCTTCGTAATATTTGGTTAGTGAATCCACTTTCAAAACATCTTGTGTCACGATCACTACTCCGGGTAATAATATTTTTTCAAGAGTGTTGAAAAAACAAA
>CAZWKK010000369.1:0-1928 GCA_964634855.1 uncultured Anaerolinea sp. | reverse complement strand
AGCAGGCCAAAGTAGCCCACCACCCCGCCGATGTTCAACTGGCCGGCACGGAAGAGCAGCAAAGCGTGCAGCAGGCCGGCGGCCAGAGACATGTAAAAGAGCAGCAGCGGCAAGAAGCGGCTTTCCACTTTACCCTGGTCAACCGAAGCATCGCGGTAATTCCACACATTCTTGCGGAACATCCCGATCTCGCGTCCTTCTTGCGCCGACCCCTTAACGGTTTCGATGCCATCCAAAGACTCGGAGAGTCGGGTATTGAGCTGACCAAACGACTCACGCACCCGCTCGGTGACGGGAGAGAGCGAGCGTAAGTGGTAGCGTAATAAGATGAAGAAGAGGATGGTGAACACCACCGGGGTAATAATGAGGCTGGGGTGATAGCTTGAAGACAAGATCAGCGGCCAGATCAAAAAGTTGAGCGAGCCTACCACCATGTTCACACCGGGGCTAAACAGGTAGTTCACCTCGCGCACATCGTAGGTGGCACGAGACATGGTATCGCCTACCGGCTGCAAATTATGGAAAGTCATGCTCTTTCCAAGCAAGTTGAGGTAGATCTCCTGGCGGATATTCTTTTCCACCCGCTGAGCGACAAACTCAAAGCCAAAGTTGCGCGCGAATTGCAGCACACCCCTGGCCAGGTTGACAGCTGCAATGACCAGTGCGATCTTACCAAGCGCGTGCAGGTCGGGCGTGGCAGCGGTGACCACGTTAAACGCGTCGCCCACGCTCACCTGGGTCACCGCCATGAAGGCAGCGTTGCCAAAAGCACCCAATGTGGCGATCAACACGAACGGCCATTGTTTTAAGGTGTGCGAAAGCACCCAACGCACCGGCGAACGGCGGTCAGCAACAAAACTTGAAGGGAGTGTAAATTCAGCGGTGTTCTCAGACATAATGAACCTGTAAGTATGGTCTTTCTGCTTGAATTAAGGCAGAATCTTTCAAAAAGCAACTAATTAGTCAATAATTTTATTTTACACCCTGAAAAATCCTCGGATGATTCTCTTAACCTGCTCTAATGATCAAAAAAGGTGAACTGCACCCTTTTTGCAGAGTGCAGTTCACTTGTGATAAATCTTTTGACCATTATAGGTCAGAAAGTATTACTGATTTACAGCAGGGGTTTCGTCCATTTCCGGCAAAGCTGGAGGAGGCGTGGTGCCGGCCTTGATCTGGCGGAAAGCCAGCGTCCAGACACTTGAGGTGAAGATGGAGACCCAGCCACCCACAAAGGTGAGGGGTGAGAAAACGAAGGCAAAGAAGATGGGCAGTGCCACCAGGCCGCCAATGATCCAAGGCCAGACATTGGCATTGAAGATGGTGGTAATTGCATAGGCGATTGCACCAGGGATGGCTGCCACAACAGCACCGGGGATGGCCATGACAGCGTAAGCCGGGATCAGCAGGAATACTACCAGGATCATGACAAAGCCGAGACCAATGCCGATGCCCAACAAAACCAACCAGGTGATGAAGACATCTTTGAAGTCCTTCTTGAACAAGCTCCAGCCTTTGCTGAAAGCCCGGCTAAAACCAAGACCATCGATGGCAGCGTAGCGTACAACAAACTCACGCAGCATGCCCAGGGCGATCATCAGCAGGCCGAAGGGCAAGGCCAGAACGAGGGCCAACAGCACCCAGGCTAAAGCCATGGAGGGATTGAAGCGCTCAATTGCACCCGTACCCACACTGTTGATCGTTACCAGCACGCCGACCATCACCAAAATGGCCACGAGCAAAGCAGGGGTTGCCAGAACAGTATCAATGAGCCACATGCGGAAAGCGCGGATGTTCCAGCCCAGCTTCCAACCTTGTTTGAAGCTCACCTTGCTGCCGCTGGTCTCATGCTCATCCACCATACGCATCACAGCGGTCTCAGCCGGATAGCGTACCAAAGACAGGAGCAAATTTACCACCACCGCGAA
>CAZWKK010000368.1:0-1932 GCA_964634855.1 uncultured Anaerolinea sp. | reverse complement strand
TCAATATTGCAATATGCCGGAGGCAAGGTTTCTGGCAGGCTGTGATGATCGGTAACGATGACATCTACACCGGTTTGCATAGCCCAGGCAATGGGTTCATTGGCAGTAATGCCGGTGTCACAGGTGATGAGAAGGCTGATTCCGCTGGAGAGGAAGGATTGCAGTGGCACCAGCAAAATGCCGTGTCCTTCGCTTTCTCGAACGGGAATGTGATAACTTACATCAGCTCCCAGTTTTCGCAAGCCGCCTACCAAAATGGATGTAGAAGTCTGTCCATCAACATCAAAATCACCCCAGATGCCGATCTTCTCATGGTTGGTGAGAGCTTTGTGGAGGCGGGTTATGGCAGTTTCCATGCCGGGCAATTCCAGGGCAGACGCTGGTGCATACTCATTGGGGTTGAGAAAGGCTTTGGCTTTGGCCGGATCAGAGTATCCGCGCCGGACCAGGGTTTGCAGCAGCAGTTCAGGGCCGGCAATCTCCTGACGCAAGGAAGCGGGTATCTCAACCGGTTTTGGTTCTTTCCACTGGGAAACAAAATGCGTTGATATGGACATTAGTCGCTGGCCGCCAGATCTTCAAAATCGAGGTCAAACAGGTTGTCACTGTCGTCTGTATCCGGGTCAGCTTCATTGAGCGTTCCCGGCTCTACACCAGTCTCACAGAAAGTACGGAAACGACAGAACTTGCATTTGTGTTCAATGTCTAAAGTTTTGGTGAAAGCTTCTTCTGGCAAAGAAGCGATCTCTGCGACCAGTTGATTGAGGAATTCTTCGTCCATTTGGAATTGTTGGCTGGAGTAATTGAACTCAATGGGTTGGATCATGGGGTCCGGATACCAGTAGACCATTTTGATCTGATCCACATTTAGACCACTAAAGGTTAAATTGGATGACGCCAGCTTAGCCAGCAGATAAGGATAAACCCGCGTCTGCATGCGCTGTTGCATGGTGGCTCGCCTGGGCGCATGATGTGAAGTCTTCCAGTCAAAGAGAGTGGCGCTGCCGTCATCCTGAACTACGAGAAGGTCATACTTGGCCACCAGACGGTAGGAACCAATGGGGATGGAGTAAAAAGCTTCACAATATTTCTTGCCAGCTAGAGAGTCTGGCGCTAATTTGACAAATTCAAACCACCAAGCTAATAATTCAGCAGACTGGGTGGATTGTGAGATCACTTCTTCGGGTACGCCATTCAGTTTTTGCTGTACCATCAGATGAAATTGCTGCCCAAGCTGCATGAGTTGTTCCTGTTCAAGGACAGGTTCACTTTCGATAGCCGGCCATTCAAGCTTTTGAATGTGACGCAGCTGGAAGCGGCGTTTGCAATCTACAAAATCTTGCAGGTTGTTCTGGCTGAAGGTGAAATTGTCAGGCAGCGGCATTCTTTTCCTCCAAATGTGCGGCCAATGCAGTGAGGGCGATGGCCATACGGCTATCGCCTTTACGGCCGGAATTCCAGGTGATGATTAGTTCTTCACGAGCTCGTGTGATACCCACATAAAGAAGGCGCAGCCGCTCAGCAGAATATTCCACTCTAGCTTGCTGGGTGGCAATACCTGGTTCAAGTTCCAGACCGGTGACGTCCCCTTTGACCAGGCTTTCCAATTTGTCCAGTACTTCTGCTTCCAGGTTCAATTGACCTTTGATATACCATTTCTCGCCCAGATAATTGTCTCCTGCCTCAGCGGAAGGAAAATCATAATTGTTGACAGATAGCAAGTAGACTCGATCCCATTCAAGCCCTTTGGCTTTGTGGTAGGTGGATACAAATACCTCGCCTTTATGATCTTCCGGGTTAAATCCGGTGTCATCATCAGAAAAGCCCATGAACTTGCGCTTATTCCCTGCGATCTCGCCCAATTCGCTGGCAAACTCAGCCAGTTGGTTCTCGGGGTGAATGCGTGCGTTGAACTCCAGCAACAAAGCCAAT
>CAZWKK010000367.1:0-1933 GCA_964634855.1 uncultured Anaerolinea sp. | reverse complement strand
TGAGGTTTAGTAGCAGGCGCCCATCATTTGGAAGATGCTGCCAAACAAGTTACACCAGTTGTTAGTGACATCCACCAAAATGAACGGAATGACGCAAAATACCAGGATCACTGCCAGGATGATGAGGATCACCATTAGCGTTTTGCTCTTCTTCTTTGGGGCAGTTGGCGCCCCCATGGGCGGCGGAGGAACTGGCGCTGAGGGTCTGGCAGCCTGGATGGGAGGCGCAGGGGGAACACTGGCAGAAGGTACCGGGGGAATTGCTGCCGGTGGAATAGGTGGAATGAAAGCCGCAGGAGGTTGAACGGGCGGCTGCGAAACATGGCGTGGCGCAACAACCGTCTCAGAAGGATCCGCACCTTCTACCACATAGCTGAGTTGAACCCTTTCCCCAATAGTGATCTTGGAATTTGGGACCAACAAAGTGGGCTTCGAAAGCCTATTGCCCAAAATAAACGTGCCATTGGTCGAACCAAGATCTTCAAAGATGTATGTGTCACCCTCTTTGATCAGGCGGGCATGCTTTCTGGAGACTTCAGGATCGTTGATGACAAGATCATTGTTCACGTCTCGTCCAAGAGAAAGTTCATCCTTCTCCAACAATAATTCAGTGCCGGCGCTTGGGCCGCTTTCGATAATTAATTTGAATGATTTCGCCATCTTCTCCTCCAATGAATTCTGTTTTAAGTTTAACAATGCAGGCTGTGAATGTCAATCAAAAGCAGATATAAAAACTGACAGATCAAATTGATCTGCCAGTTCGTTTTCAAGTTCCCCGCCATGCCGTGTGTTGCATAGTTTTGAACCTGCCGAAGCAGGATGGAGCCGCGCGTAGTATCTTTCAGCCTTGGCCGAAGCCTATCGCATCAGTACTATCAGGCGCAGTTCCTTTTTGTGGGTGTTGGCTCAAAACCGGTGTTGCAGCAGCACGCGCACAGCAGGGTAACCTTCTTATACCATGTTTAAAGTAAAATGGGTAGAGAAGCATTAACCGCTACAATGCACAAAAAGGATTTTGAATGAACAAACCTTTAAGGCTCTTTATTGCCATAGAACTTTCCCAACAGATACAGCAGTCTCTGACTGATTTGATCCAACAACTCAGCACACTATCTGGCCAGACGGTAAAGTGGGTGGAACCCAACCATTTGCATCTGACGCTCAATTTTCTGGGTGATACCTCCCCCAACCAGCTGCCAAAATTGACCGCCTCTCTTACTTCTGTAGCCAGCACCCACACTGGTTTTGAACTTTCAGCACGGGGGTGCGGCGTTTTCCCAAATCTCAATCGTCCTCGAGTGTTATGGGCAGGCCTATCTAACCCGGCTGAATTGAGCCAGCTGCAGAAAGATCTGGAGTTTCAGCTTATGCATTTGGGGTTCAAAGGTGAAGGCCGGCCCTTCTCTCCTCACCTGACCCTGGGCCGAGTAAGCGATTCTGCCAATCCCGAAACTCTCAAAAGGGTACTCCTTGCCCTTCAGGTACAGCAAAAGAGTGATTTTGGCGATGTCAGCGTGCAAAAATTCACCCTTTTTCAATCCACGCTTACCCCGCAGGGCCCGATCTATACTCCTTTGCAGCGATTTTCTTTACTGGAGAGGGCTTGAATCTATGTTAAAATGGTTGCATACTTTGAATTGAGGTGTACCCTGGAACCAATTGATAAAGCACGTGCAGTAGTAAGCTTGTTGGAAGATAAAAAAGCTGAACATATCTTACTGCTGGATATTCATGAAATTGTGTCTTTTACGGATTATTTCATTATCTGCAACGGTACCACTGACCGCATGCTGTATGCACTGGCATCTGCTGTACGGGAATTCGCCAAAGCTGAATATGGAACTTCCATTCAGATCGAAGGGGAACCGCATGATGGCTGGCTGATCGTGGATATGGGAGATGTGATCATTCACTTCTTCAGCCCTGATCAGCG
>CAZWKK010000366.1:0-1948 GCA_964634855.1 uncultured Anaerolinea sp. | reverse complement strand
TAGCTGGTTCGCAGCAACTGGTGCCCCTGGCTTACTGCTGGGCTGACCACAGGGTTAACGAAGACACCGCTATCAAATAACAACTTCCAGAACTTGAAAGTCAATTCATCATCGCCGATGATGATTGGCACAACGGGTGTCTCTGATTTTCCAATATCAAAACCAAGGGATTTGTACCCCTTGCGCATATATTCTGCTACATCCAGAACACGTTGGCAGCGCTCAGGCTCATCCTGCATCACATGCAATGCCGCCAGAGCAGCAGCTGTGTTAGCCGGCGGAATACTGGCACTGAAGATTAGAGAGCGGGCATTGTGTTTGATGTAATCCACCGTTAGCGCATCGCCGGCGATAAAGCCACCCAGGGAAGCAAAAGATTTGCTAAAGGTTGACATGATAAGATCCACATCTTCGGTGGCATTGAAATGGGCTACAGTTCCGTGTCCCTTCCCTAAAACACCCATCCCATGGGCATCATCCACCATAAAGCGGACGCCATATTTTTTGGCCAATTTCGCCAGCTCAGGCACAGGTGCCAGATCGCCTTCCATGCTATACAGGCCGTCTACAACCAACAATGCACCTGCAGTTTCAGGAATTGATTTCAGCACCTTTTCAAGATGATCCAGGTCGTTATGGCGATACCGTTCGATCTTGCCATAACCTAACCGAGCTCCATCTACAATACTGGCATGATCTTCTTTGTCAAGAATCACCACGTCGTCGCGACCCACCAAAGCGCTTACAGTACCCAGGTTGGTCTGCATGCCAGTTGAGAATACCAGGGTAGCTTCCTTGCCCACCCAGGCAGCTAATTCACCTTCAAGCTGTTCATGCATCGCCAATGTGCCATTCAAGAAACGTGAACCGGTACAACTGGTCCCGTATCTCTTGGTGGCTTCAATTGCCGCTTCACGCACCTTGGGGTGAGTCGTCAGGCCCAGGTAGTTGTTTGAGCCGCACATAATGAGTCTGTGGCCCTGAAAAACAACTTCTGTGCCTTCGTTCTCGTTCAGCGGAATGAAATAGGGATAAACCCCTCTTTCGATCGCATCGCGAGCTGCAGTATAGTTCCTGCACTTCTCAAATAGATCCATTGTTACCTCGAATGAAAATAAAATCGGCAGGCAAATTGATCACGGAAATAAAAAATGAAAGCCGCGAAAAACTCACCCCCCGTTGATAACAAATCCATTTTAACCAAATTGATGCTTCTAAATTATAACTGGTTCAGGCTGACTTTTCTCAAAAATTAATGCTTGTGCTATCATTAACCCAATATCTCATAAAAGAAACGGTGAAGAACTTATGAAATGGTTTGGTGGAGTAGAAGCCGGGGGAACTAAGTTTAATTGTATCGTTGCCAGTGATCCAGATCACATTCTAGAAGAAATTCGAATTCCAACCACAACACCGGCAGAGACGCTACCTCAGGTAGTGGAATTTTTTAATCAGACACAAGAGAAACACAATATAAAATTAGCGGCCATTGGGCTTGGATTCTTTGGGCCTATCAGCCTTGATCCCACTGCCAAAGATTTTGGCTACATTACCTCCACACCAAAATTGCCCTGGCGCAATACACCCATTGTCTCCTACTTTTCAGAAAAAATGAAAATCCCTGTTGCCTTTGATACAGATGTGGCTGCTGCTGCAGTAGGCGAAGGCCTGTGGGGAGCCGCTCGCGGCTGCAAACACTTTATCTACATCACTGTCGGAACCGGTGTTGGTGGCGGCGTCATAAATGACGGTAAACCACTCCATGGCCAGATTCACCCTGAGATTGGCCACATGTTCTTACCTCATGATTTACATAAAGATCCCTTTGAAGGATATTGCCCCTCGCATAAAGATTGCCTTGAAGGATTGGTGAGCGGACCGGCCATCAAAGCCCGCTGGGGACAAGCTGCAGAAACTTTACCCGCTAGCCATCCCGCCTGGGATCTTG
>CAZWKK010000365.1:0-1949 GCA_964634855.1 uncultured Anaerolinea sp. | reverse complement strand
AACCTGTTGGGTAAACGTGTCGATTACTCCGGCCGTTCTGTAATCGTGGTCGGCCCGAAACTCAAGCTTTACCAGTGCGGTTTGCCCAAGGCCATGGCTTTGGAATTGTTCCGCCCCTTCGTCATCTCTCGCCTCGTATCCCGTGGCTATACTGCCAACGTCAAAGGCGCCCGCCGCTTCATTGAACGCAGCCGCCCCGAGGTCTACGAAGTATTGGAAGAGGTCATCAAGGATCGCCCCGTTCTGCTGAACCGTGCTCCGACCCTTCACCGCCTGGGTATTCAAGCCTTTGAGCCTATTCTCATCGAGGGAAGCGCCATTCAGTTGCACCCGTTGGTCACCACCGCTTTCAATGCGGACTTTGACGGCGATCAAATGGCTGTGCATGTTCCTCTGTCTGAAAAAGCAGTCAAGGAAGCCCGTACTTTGATGCTTTCTTCCAAGAATCTGCTGAAACCGGCAGATGGCGAACCGATCATCAGCCCGTCAAAAGATATGGTGTTGGGTGTGTACTACCTGACCCTCTCCGATGATCTGAAACATATGGGTGATGGCCGTAACTTTGCTGATATTGACGAAGTCGATCTGGCGTATCAGTTAGGACAGGTGGAATTGCATGCCAATATCACCATCTATGCCAAGACCTACTTCAATGAGAAGGGCGAACGTTTGGTTGAACCGCAGATGAAACGCATCGAGACCACCGTTGGCCGTGCCCTCTTCAACCGCATCCTGCCCGAGGAAGTCCAGTTCACCAACCGCTCCCTCGAGAAGACCGGCGTCAAGAACTTGATTGCTGATGTTTATGAGCTTTGCGGTGAAGATGTGACCACCGAAGTAGCTGACAGCATTAAAGACATCGGTTTTGAATACGCCATGAAATCTGGTGTAACCATCGCCGTTTCTGACATTTCTGTTCCAAAAGAAAAACCTGAGATCCTGGCCAATGCTCAGGGCGAGGTTGAGAAAGTCAACCGCGCCTTCCGCCGTGGTCTGCTCACCGAGCAGGAACGCAATGAGCGCGTCATCGAAGTCTGGCAAGATACCACCAAAGAGGTGGGTGAGGCCGTTCGCCGACACATGGATCCCAATGGCAACCTGTCTACCATGGCCAACTCTGGCGCTACCAAAGGTGGTTTCGGTCCTATCGCTCAGTTGGCTGGTATGCGCGGCTTGATGGCTGACCCGTCTGGTCGTATCATCCGCCTGCCTATTCAATCAAACTTCCGTGAGGGTCTGACCGCTCTGGAATACTTCATCTCCACTCACGGTGCTCGTAAAGGTCTGGCCGATACCGCTCTGCGTACTGCAGATGCAGGTTACCTGACCCGTCGTCTGGTGGATGTGGCTCAAGATGAGATCGTTAACGAAGAAGACTGTGGTACTACTCAAGGCATCTGGATTCATAAGGCGGATGATGTGGCCGGTCAGAAACTGGCCGAACGTCTCTACGGCCGCATGACCGCTGGACGCATCGTAGATCCGAAGACTGGGGAAGTCCTGGCCGAGCGCGATGAAATGCTTGACCATGACCTGATCCGCAAGGTGGTCGATGCAGGGATTGCCGATGTGTACGTGCGCTCTCCGCTGACCTGCGAATTGATCCACGGTATCTGTGCCAAATGCTATGGCATGGATCTGGGCCGCGGCAAGCTGGTGACCTTGGGTGCTGCCGTAGGTACGGTGGCTGCCCAGTCCATTGGTGAGCCGGGTACTCAGTTGACCCTGCGTACTTTCCATACCGGTGGTGTTGCCGCTGGTGGTGATATCACAACCGGTTTGCCCCGTGTTGAAGAGCTTTTCGAAGCTCGCCGTATGCCGAAAGGCGAAGCAGTCATTACCCGCATTTCTGGTCTGGCCAAGGTGATTACCTCGGACCGCTCCGGGGAGCAGCGTGTTGTACGCGTCGATCACAGCGAAATGACCTCCGATGAGTACGAAGTGCCGGA
>CAZWKK010000364.1:0-1968 GCA_964634855.1 uncultured Anaerolinea sp. | reverse complement strand
ATGGCCGCCGCTTCCATGAAGATGAACGATGACGGTTCCTTCAATCTTCTTATCGGTGCATCCGATCTGGGCACCGGTTCAGATACCATTCTGGCGCAGATGGCCGCAGAAGAATTGGGCGTACCGGTGACCGACATCATTGTCTATTCATCCGACACTGATTTCACCCCCTTTGATAAAGGGGCTTATGCCAGCAGCACCACCTATATCAGTGGGTTGGCGGTGCAAAAGACCGCCCGCCTGGTGGCAGAGCAGGTACGAGCACACGCAGCAGAAATGCTGCAAGTTGCTGATCCGACCACGCTGAAGCTTGCCGGGCGCAAAGTGACTGCCCCGGATGGCCGCGCCGTAACGATGGGAGAAGTAGGCCTCAGCAGCCTGCACATGCTCAATCAGCATCAGATCATGGCCACCAGTTCTGAGCTGAGCAAAAACAGCCCACCGCCCACCGCTGCCCAGTTCGCCGAGATCTCCGTGGATACCGAAACAGGCAAAATCACCGCGGACCGCCTGCTCATCCTCATGGATTGCGGACGCGTCATCAACCCGCGCACCGCCACCGGTCAGGTGGAAGGCGGCGCCGCCCAGGGGCTGGGTTTTGCCCTGAGCGAGGAAATGACTTACGATGAAGACGGACAGCCAAAGGTCAGAGGGCTGGCAGCTTACCACGTCCCGCGCATTAAAGACATTCCGGTAATGGATGTGTACTTTGTGCAGACCAATGAACCCACCGGGCCTTTTGGCGCCAAATCGGTCTCGGAGATCGCCATTGATGGTACTGCACCAGCCATTGCCAGCGCCATCCACAACGCCACCGGTGTGTGGATGCGCCAGTTACCGTATACCCCTGAGCGGGTGTTGAAGAACCTCAAAGAGAACACAAAATAATCAAAAAAACACTCCCGGTTCTAATAGGACCGGGAGTATGCTGTAGGAGGCAGCAAAAACTAGGGACGCACCAACTTCCAGGCGGTGGAGAACCCCAAGTTATGCTTCATCTGCAAGGTGATGCCCAGCAAACCGAGCGCTTCCAACTCACGAGCACGCAGCAGCGGGCCGGCATCGACGGCGACAAGACCGCCATCTTCTACCAGTTTGGCCACCACTTTCTTGGCCTCTTCATCATCACCAGCCATGAACACATCCAACGGCGTGCCGCTGACGCTGCCATTCACCAGGGTACCGGCAAAGGTGGTGTTGAAAGCCTTCACCACTTTGGCACCCTTGGCAATGCTCTTGGCCAGATCTTCAGCAGAAGAGGTGCCCGGCGCGGTGGCCAGGCCATCAAAGGAAACGTTGAGGGGGTTGGCAATATCCACCACGACCTTGCCGCTCAACTTCTCACCCAATTTCTTGGCTACTTCCATGTTCACACCGTACCACACGGCCAAGACCACCACATCACCGGGGATTACAGTTTCCAGACTGGCGGTGCTCACTTTGGCATCGCCGCGAGAAAGCCCACGCAGCTCGGTGGCCAAATTTTCGGCTGCTTCGGCATTCTGATCCACTACGGTCACAGAATGGCCTCCACTCACCATACGGGTTCCGATACCGCGTCCCATGTTACCTGCACCAATTATTGTTACGTTCATCAGATTAATTCTCCTGTTTAGTATATATTTATTACATACTTACATATTTATAGTATCATATTAGCATCATACTATACTATTGTCAAGTAACTCTAATAAAGTTATAATAATAACGAGGAAACTAAAATGACAGAAATCGTGAAAGAAGAAAGATGTCCGGTGGAAGCCGTGGCCGAGATCATTGCCCGCAAATGGGTTTCGCTCATTTTGCGCGATCTGGCCAATGGGCCGCAGCGCTTTGGCCAATTGGAGCATTCCATCAAGGCCAGCCCTCGCATCCTCTCCATGCGGTTGCAAGAGCTGGAAAGTGACGGACTCATCACGCGGAAGGTCTTTGCAGAGGTTCCCCCACGCACTGAATACACCCTCACCG
>CAZWKK010000363.1:0-1991 GCA_964634855.1 uncultured Anaerolinea sp. | reverse complement strand
CCTGCCGAGCTCCTTGGCATCGGCACCACCTTTGACGAGTTGCGCGGTGCAAAAGCCCCCAAGAATCTGACCTTGCCTTACGATGTGCCAGCCAATGAGTTCATGAACCTGGAAGGCCAAAAGATCAGTGGCAGCCGCCACTGGGCTGTTTGGGCGAGAGATTTCCTCACGCGCTATGACCCGGATGCTCTGCGCTATTACCTCACCGTCAATATGCCGGAAACCCGTGATTCTGATTGGGACTGGGACGATTTCTATCATCACAACAATGACGAGCTGGTCGCCACCTGGGGCAACCTGGCCAACCGTGTGCTCTCCTTTGCTCACAAGCACTGGGAGGGTCACATCCCCGAGCCCGGTGAACTGACCAGCCTGGACAAGGACTTGCTCGATCAGGTGAAGTCCGGTTTCCAGAGCGTGGGTTCTGAGATCGAGGCTGTACATCTGCGTGCCGCTGTGGCAGAAGCCATGCGCCTGGCTACCGAGGTGAACAAGTATCTGGACCAGACCGCTCCCTGGCAGGCTGTTAAAACCGATAAAGAAGCAGCAGGACGCGCCATCTACACTTCCATTCAGGCCATCGACATGCTCAAGATCATGTTCGCGCCCTTCCTGCCCTTCACCAGCGAAAAATTGCACGCCATTCTGGGTTACACTCAGCCGCTCTTTGGCAGCCAGTTCGACCAGGTGGTCAGCGATGACCTGGGTGAACACAAAGTGCTGCGTTACGACGCCAGTCAGGCCAGTGGCAAATGGGAAGTCGGCAACCTCAAAGCCGGGGCAGCCTTCAACCCGCCTGCGCCGCTCTTCAAAAAGCTGGATGTGAAGATTGTGGAAGAAGAACGCTCCAAGCTGGGCGTCAAACCAGAATAATTTGTTTGAGGTGTAAGTAAGATTCCTTTTGTACTAAAATTGACAGAGTGTACCTAATATGGTACACTCTGTTTATGTCAGAATCTCCTAGACTCTCGGTGTTTTTTTATTCAACGTCATCTGGCCGAGAACCAGTAAGGGAGTGGCTGAAAGAACAGTCCGATGAAGATAAGAAAGTAATTGGAATTGATATAAAGACAGTTCAATTTAGATGGCCGCTAGGTTACCCAATTGTTGAAAAGCTGGCTCCCGATTTATGGGAAATAAGAATCACTATCGGTCAGGGGATTGCACGAGTCATTTTTACAGTTCTGGATAATAAAATGGTTTTGCTGCACGCGTTTATAAAGAAATCACAAAAAATACCGCAAGATGATCTGGAATTAGCTATTAGAAGAAGCAGAGAATGTAGAAGTTGAACCGTATTGAGTCATACGGTTTAGGAGACCAGAAATGAATAACCATAGTATCGGTAGTAGTTTTGACAACTTCCTTCAGGAAGAAGGAATTTTAGAAGAAGTTGAGATTTCTGCAACGAAAAGGATTTTAGCTTGGGAAATCCAACAATTAATGGAATCACAAGGATTGAACAAATCGGCTATGGCACTCAAAATGAAAACCAGCCGTTCTTCGCTTGAGCGGTTGCTTGATCCGCATGCGGATGTAACGTTAAAAACTCTTGAGAAAGCCGCAGATTCATTGGGTAAAAAATTAAGAGTTGAATTGGTCTAGAAAGACACACAAAGAGAGCGAATATTCGCTCTCTTTCTTTTATTTGGGAAAATGGTTCTAGATCAAATTTGCCTGTTTGAGCAACCCTTCATTTCCTAAAATTTCTTCTGTGCTACCTTCTGTCAGAAGGGTGTGCTCTTCGCTGAGCAGGTACACCCGGTCGGCAACAGCACGGGTGAGGGCCAGATCGTGAGTAGCCAGCACCACCGTTTTGCTGGATCGTTTTAGATGATGTAGAAACTCTGTGAGCCAGGCGCAACTGCGCGGATCCAGGCCTGCGGTGGGTTCATCCAGCAGCCAGACTTCGGGCTGAAGAGTGAGAATGGAGGCTAAAGCCACCTTCTTCTTCTCGCCACCGGAAAGCTGATGCGGGGCGCGTTCGCGCA
>CAZWKK010000362.1:0-1992 GCA_964634855.1 uncultured Anaerolinea sp. | reverse complement strand
TGATCGAAGAGGATTTCCTCTCTTACGTTGGCGCCATCGTTCTGGGATTGAATGATGCTCTGGTGGAACTTACCGGCACCCTGGCCGGCCTGACGTTAGCCCTGCAAAATGGCAAGTTGGTGGCCATCAGCGGACTTATCACTGGCATCGCGGCTGCTTTCTCCATGGCAGCCTCTTCCTTCCTGGCCTCCCGCGCTGATAACGACCCCAAGGCCGTGCGCTCCGCGCTTTACACCGGCCTGGCTTATATTGTCACGGTCGTCCTGCTCATTCTGCCCTACCTGCTCATCCCGCAAACGGGAGCTGGTATCTACCTCAGTCTGGGCGTCACCCTCTTGATCGCAGTGCTGATTATTTTTGGCTTCAACTTCTACGTCTCTGTGGCCAAAGATCTGCCCTTCAAGCAGCGCTTCTGGGAGATGTTCGCCATCAGTATGGGTGTCGCGGCCTTCTCCTTCCTAGTGGGGTTGCTGGTACGCACCCTCTTCGGTATCGATATCTAACTCTTGAAACAGGTTTAGACGGCGTATCCAAACGATACGCCGTTTTTTTGACTGTATAATTGGGCTATCATCAACCAGGAGTTCCCCTTGCGAAAAAACATTGACTTGCAGAAGTTCCTCTTCTTTGCCAGCATCCTGTTGGCAGTTGGATTTGTGATCCGTTTTGCCGCTGACCTGTACCTCATCTCCATCGGGCAGAACTCGGCTCCCGCCTGGCTCTTTCTCATTGTGCGCGCCATAGTATTTCTCGTGCCCGCAGCAATCTGCCTGGTCGTTTCGTTGGTGATGAAACAAAAACGATCAAGTGATCAGCCGTGATACGATAAGAGCTTGCAGAAATACATTTTCATTAGACATAAAAGAAGTGGTTGAAGTCAATCTCATCCGAATGACTTCAACCACTTTATCTTATGGTTTTACCGCTATAACTGCCTCAGTAGTCCTCAGTTCAGCTTCCTTACCGGGAACTGGATCTCGGTGATGGTATTGGGGTCGTCCTGTACCCCTGCCACCGCCTCGTGCAGATACACTTCGCGGCACGGACCCGTCACCTCATAGCCATTCTCATCCACCCACTTCAAAATGGCTGCATAGGCCTGGCTGAGGGTCTGGAACGGGCCGTGATGGACAGTACAGGCCATCTGCGCCACTGCCGGCAATTGGGTGACCTTCACATTGCCTGCTTCAACCAGTTCCGCCGAGATGGGCTCAGCCACTTCAATATCCCAATCAAATTCTTTGGTCTCCTTGTCGTGATAGAGCGAAAAACACGGCCCTACCGGCTTGACGTGGTTGCGGCCCAATGTCGCTCCCAGTTCCTCCCATAGGGAGCCTTGTTCCGAAGGCAAGCGAACAACGCCCCTCACAGAGGCGATACGGATAGGCTCAACAGCTTTCATTACCACTGCATATTCAGACATGTTATCCTCCAGGTCGATCTGATGTAACAGTGAAGCCACGCGCTGCAGGCGTTCTTCCTCGTCGTGCATCGCTTGCCTGATCTCAGCCTGCCGCAACAGCAGCATGCCGTGGATCTGCTGGCTGCTCAATCCTTCGTCAAGGAAGCGCGCGATCTCTTCCAGGTGAAAACCCAGGTCGCGCAATGCCAGAATGCGGTGCAAACGAGGGAGCTGGTTGTACTCGTAGTAGCGGTAGCCGGTGTACGGGTCCACTTCAACCGGGTGCAACAAGCCCATTTCATCATAGTAGCGCAGTGTCTTTACTGTTACACGGCTCAATTTAGAGAAGTCTCCGATCCGGATCATCAGGCTGCCTCCATGCTCCTTTTATACACCCTCCAGCAACTGGAGAGTCAAGGGGAAATTCAATCAGATACAGAAAGAGGCACAAACCTGTGCCTCAATTCATCACCAATGGCATTTCTGCATTATCAATAGAAAGAATTCGTGTAATTAGTGGATGGCTTTGATCTTCTCCGCCATCGCTCGTGCCCGCCGTTCGGCACTGCCGGTGTAGCCGGTCACATCAA
>CAZWKK010000361.1:0-1993 GCA_964634855.1 uncultured Anaerolinea sp. | reverse complement strand
AAAACCGTGCCCACCACCAACCTCATTTTGGCCGGGGTGGTGATCAGTTCATTTTGCACCGCCCTCTCTTCAATGTTGATGATCAATTCCAGTGGTGATCTGCGACGGGCTCTGGTGTGGCTTTTTGGTGGCAGTACCATGGTAGGCTGGACACCTGTACTGGCCATGCTGCCTTATGCGCTGGTCGGCCTGGTGATCTTGCTTTCGCTGGGACACTCTTTGAATGTGATGCAGTTTGGCGATGAACAGGCCATGCAGTTGGGCGTGCCGGTTACCCGGGTGCGCTGGCTGACGGTGATCTCATCCACTCTGGCCACCGCTGCAGCCGTCTCGTTTGCCGGTATCATCGGCTTCGTGGGGCTCATTGTGCCACACCTCATTCGTCTGCTTTGGGGGGGCGATTACCGCCGCATTTTACCGCTTTCCTTGTTGGGTGGGGCAGTGTTGCTCTTGCTCACCGATGCGGTGGCCCGTACTGCCATTGCCCCGCAGGAGATCCCCATTGGCATCATCACCTCACTGATGGGTGCACCGTTTTTCCTTTGGTTGCTGCGCCGTTCAAAATCTCAAAACTACTGGTGAGCCATGCTGAGCGTTGAATCTATCCATGCCGGATACGGCAAAAAGAACATCCTCAAGGGTATTGATCTAACCCTGCAACCGGGCGAGATGATGGCCTTGATCGGCCCAAATGGCTCTGGCAAATCCACTTTACTGCGGGTCATCAGCGGGGTACTGCACCCTGAGAGCGGCAGTATCAAGATTGATGGCAAATCGGTTCATGCCATGAACGAGCAGGAACGGGCGCGCAAGATCGCCGTGGTGCCGCAGGCGCGTAACCTGCCGCCTGCCTTTAGCGGTAAAGAGGTGGTCTCTTTGGGACGTACCCCTTACCTTAATTGGCTGGGGCAGCTTTCTGCTGAAGATGAGGCACTCATCCAGGCCGCCATGCAGGAGACTGACACCTTTGGTTTTACCGATACACCCATCAATGAACTTTCCGGCGGGGAGCAGCAGCGTCTGCTGTTGGCGCGTGCCCTGGTTCAGCAAGCCCCGCTCATGCTCTTGGACGAACCCACTACCTTTTTAGATCTGCAATTCCAATATGGTTTGATGAAACATATCCGCGATCTGGCTCATCCTCCCAGTACAGATGCCCCAGCGCGCGCGGTGTTGATCGCCTTACACGACCTGAACATGGCCTTCCAGTTCGCTGACCGCATTGCCCTGCTCGTGAAAGGGCAGATCATTAAATTGGGTACGCCGCAAGAAATGTTGGAAGATGTTGAATTGCTCAGCCAGGTTTACAGGGTTCCGCTGACGGTGGTACAAGATGCCTCCAGCGGGCGGGCTGCTTTACTGCCTGGAAAATAGCCCGATTTCTTATTCCCCCAACAACAATTGTTTGCGGAACAAGCTTAAAACAGAGATCGAACAATCGATCTTGCGATCTGTTCCGCTTTGCCAGCTCTCAGAAAGCGGGAAGGCCAGATCTTTCCTCGCAGCTGGGCCAAAATCCCAATCACCATCGGCAGACTGTTGCTGCCACAGCCAATCGAATAGCGGGGCACAAAGTGCCCTTCCAGTGGGGAAGCGACAGATCAAGTCCAGCCCATTGAGCCAACTCTGAATGTGAGGGTCGGTCAGCGGTGGAGACGTGAGCATCTTTGCGCCATAAACATAATAGATACCGGCAAATTTGTTGCACACATAGTGCATCAGAGCACTTTCAATAGCAGGATCCAGTTTTATCGTGGGCAGAGAGAGCAGAATCAGCGGGTAAAGGCCGGCCAGTTTGAGGTATTTTCCTTTTGTGTGAATACCATTGATCATTAAATGTGCTTTTTGCTCAGTCTGGGCATCATAAGTGCCGCGTACAAAGGTGGCTTTGACCACGCTCACCCAACGTTCAGCCAGTTCTGGCAAGAGCGCATCTGTGGGGTCAAACAAGGCCAACGTGGCAGCGGTAATGAAGCGGGCGTTGATAGGCCAC
>CAZWKK010000360.1:0-2000 GCA_964634855.1 uncultured Anaerolinea sp. | reverse complement strand
TCGATGGCATCAAAGATCAACTGGCGCACGTACTCGCCTTTATTCCCCACATAGCCGGCGGGGGTGTGGATGACCGAGAACAATACCGGATGTGTTTCTAGCGCAGAGATATCAAACAAATTGCTCAGGACGTCTTTGATGATCTCATTAAACGTGGTTCGATCTACTTTTTCGCTGCTCAAGGATCTGTCCTTTTTATGTCCGCACCATGTCCGAAAACCAATTGTAATGGAAAGTGTGATTATTATAATAAAGTTAATCTTAATGACACAGTGTCTGTGTCTTATAAGTGTCCCATATCCACCAAATTCTAGAAGGAGAGATAAGCAATGCCCAAGAAGAGTGTAACTTTAGTAATTGCGCTCGTAGTGATCGCTTCCATGCTTTTAAGCGCCTGTGCAACAGCCACCCAGGCTCCTGCAACTGAAGCGCCAGCCGCAACCGAAGCCCCCGCCACCGAAGCTCCCGCTGTCAAACAACAGATGGAAGTCTTCTCATGGTGGACCGGTGGTGGTGAAGCCGCTGGTTTGGATGCCATGATCAAGATCTGGCAAGCTAAGTACCCCGATATTGAATTTGTCAACGCAGCCGTTGCCGGTGGCGCTGGCTCCAACGCCAAGGCCGTTTTGGCTACCCGTCTTTCCGCTGGCGATCCCCCGGATTCCTTCCAGGGTCATGCTGGTCAGGAACTGATCGGTACCTACGTAAAAGCCGGACAGTTGGAACCGTTGGATGACCTCTACAAAGAAAATGGCTGGTACGATGTCTTCCCCGCCACCCTCATCCCGTTGATCTCCGCTGATGGTCACCCGTACTCTGTGCCCGTGAACATTCACCGCGCCAATGTGATGTGGTACAACCCCAAGGTTTTGGCCCAGTATAAAGTCGCCGCCCCGGATCCCTCAAGCTTCCAGAGCTGGATCGACTCCATGGATGCCCTCGTAGCCGCTGGTTTGGAAAAACCGTTGGCCCTCGGCGAGCAGTGGACTGTTGTCCAACTGTATGAGACCGTCCTCCTGGCCACCGTGGGTCCTCAGACCTACACTGACCTGTGGAATGGCGCTGCTGACTGGAACAGTGACGGCGTGAAACAATCTCTCGTCAACTTTGCCAAAGTCATGACCTATGCCAACACCGACTACGCTACCCTCACCTGGCAGGATGCCAGCAAACTCGTCGCCGATGGCGATGCAGCATTCAATGTGATGGGTGACTGGGCTGATGGTTACTTCGAAGGTTCCGTTGATGGTGGTAACCTCGGTTTGGCCGAGAAGACCGACTTCGACTGGATGCCTGTTCCTGGAACCAAGGGCTCCTATGACTTCCTCTCTGACAGCTTCGTGCTGCCCGTGGGTGCCAAAGACCGCGACGCCGCCCTCGAGTGGCTCACCCTCTGCGGTTCCAAAGAAGGTCAGGATGCATTCAACCCTGTAAAGGGCTCCATCTCCGCTCGTAACGACTCTGACGCCTCCCTCTACAACCCGTATCTGCAGTCTGCCATGGCCGACTGGAAGACCGATGTTGTGGTTGGTTCCCTGTGGCACGGTGTAGTTGCCAACGATACCTGGAAAGCCGCCATCAATGATGCCTTCGGCAAGTTCCTCACCGATGGAGATCAGGCTGCCCTGCAGGCTACTTTGGTCAGCTCCTGCAAAGCAGACGGCCCCTGCAAATAGTCGTCTAAGTTAGCTGTACCCTGGAACATCGGGGGAGCAATCCCCCGATGTTCTTAATAAGAAACAAACCGCTGGAAAATATTGCTATCATTTGTTATTGTATTAAATCAAATTTGGATGAAGAGGAAGTTGAATGCATAATTCTAAAGAGAAGTGGCAGGCTTTTTTGCTGGTGTCCCCTTCCATCCTGGCTGTGGCAGTTTTTGTGTACGGGTTTATTGGATGGACGACCCGGGTATCCTTCACCGGTTGGAAGGGTATTTTGCCCGATTATACCTGGGTGGGTTTAAAGAACTACATCAATCTATTTTTCAATGATTCCCG
>CAZWKK010000359.1:0-2004 GCA_964634855.1 uncultured Anaerolinea sp. | reverse complement strand
TGATGTAATGTGAGATCACCGCCAGTTCGAGTGAAAGATCTACATTGCGGACCATTACTTCTTCAGGGACGTGCAATTGTACAGTCGAAAAATTCCAGATGGCCCTGATGCCACTTTGAACCATTTTTTCAGCTACTTCCTGCGCTCCAGTGGGCGATGTAGTGATGATTCCGATACAGGTATGATTATGTTCCAAATAATCGGACATCGAATCAACCGGAGAGACGGTCAGGTTCCCAACATTCGTCCCGATCTTACCAGGATCATTATCATACAAGCCGACGATCTTTAGACCAAATTGGGCAAATCCGGGATAAAGGGCCAGAGCACGCCCCAGATTTCCAACACCCACCAAAACAGCCTGTTTGTTGTTCTGTAAGCCTAAATAATCTTCAATAATGCCGGCGAGCTTTTTTGTCTCGTATCCTACCCTGCTCTTTCCCTGCCCGGCTAAAAAGCTCAAGTCCTTACGTACTTGCTCAGGCGCTGAGCCGGTGGCCTTCCCCAATTCCACAGAAGAAATGAAGTTCTTGCCCTGCCGAGATGCCTCCAGCAGATGCTGATAATATAACGGGAACCTTCTTAATGTCGGGATAGGAATGCCAATGGATTTCATGGATAACCTCAGCAGCAAAAATGGATAACAATAAAACGAAGATCTTGATTGGTTGAAGAATTAAACTGTTATTCAATCAAAATTCATTCTGTGAATCTTTTAACTTGTTAATTATAAACGATTTATTATCGAAATGAAATTAATTACACAGGTTCCAAATACATTCACCGGCTTCTTCTGTTGAAAGCCAATAAAAAAGGAACTGACCTCTTCTGAAGATCAGTTCCTTTAGGTTTCTAACTAGTTCTGGCGTGGACCGCGTCCGCGATCTCCACCGCGATCATTGCCGCGGTTGAAACCACCCCGACGATCATTGCCGCCGCGGTGATCACCGCCACCACTGCGAGAACGGTTACCACCGCCACTCTTGCCGCCCTTATCATGTTCAAGGGCTTCTTCCACCGTCCAGCCTTCCAATACAGCCTGACGGGAAAGGCGGATCTTGCCATTCTCATCAATGGCAGTCACCATCACAGTGATCTCTTCGCCCATGCTGACAACATCTTCCACCTTCTCTACACGCTCGGAATCGAGTTGAGAGATGTGAACCATGCCATCCACACCGGGCAGGATCTGCACAAAGGCGCCAAAGTCCGCAATGCGGACCACTTTGCCTGTGTAGATGCGGCCAACCTGAGCCGTCTCAGTGAGACCTTCAATGCGTTCGCGGGCAGCTGCTTCAGCTTCGCTGTTGGTAGCTGCAATGTAGACAGTACCATCGTCATCAATGTCGATCTTGGTACCAGTCTCTTCCTGCAAAGCGCGGATGTTCTTTCCGCCTGGGCCAATGATGGCACCGATCTTGTCGATGGGAACCTGCACGATGGTAATGCGCGGCACAAAGCTCTTGAGCTCAGGACGCGGCACAGGAATAACCTCAAGCATCTTGTCCAGGATGAACAAGCGGGCTTCATGAGCCTGGCTCAAAGCCTGGCGCATGATCTCAGCAGTGATGCCTTTGATCTTGATGTCCATCTGCAGGGCAGTGATGCCCTGTGTGGTACCGGCAACTTTGAAGTCCATATCGCCCAGATGATCCTCAGCACCCTGGATGTCGGTCAGGACAACATAATTGTCGTCTTCCTTGATGAGACCCATGGCCACACCTGCTACAGGAGCTTTGATGGGTACACCAGTGTCCATGAGGGCCAGGGTGGAACCACAGACAGACGCCATGGAGGAAGAGCCGTTAGAGGCCAACACCTCAGATACCAAACGCAGGGTATAGGGGAATTCTTTTTCTGAGGGGATCACGGGCAACAAAGCACGTTCTGCTAATGCGCCATGACCGATCTCACGGCGAGATTGGCCGCCAGTTCGTTTGACTTCGCCAGTGGAATACGGCGGGAAATTGTAGTGGTGCATATAGCGTTTGCTGTCGTTCGGAG
>CAZWKK010000358.1:0-2008 GCA_964634855.1 uncultured Anaerolinea sp. | reverse complement strand
CGCCTTTTAAGATCTTGTAGCGTTTGGTGAAGTTAAAGCGCATGCTGCGGTCTGGACGTACCAGCACACTCACCAGGCAGAACTCCAGGAGGGTCTTTTCCTTAAGGTCTTTCTGGCAAATTCCAACAGGGTAGAACTCCGGTTCCACCCGCTGCACAAACAAAGTGGGTGTGGGGAGCGCCACTTCTACAGCCGGGGCAGCAAGGGTGGGACTGGCAGTGGGTTCAGCAGTAAGGGTCGGGGCTGAGGTTGCTGCGGCTGAAGCAATTAAAGTTGGCGCTGAAGTTGGCAAAGCAGTTGGGTTGGTAGAGCAGGCTGATAAATTAGCCAGGATGATTAAGACAGCAATACCAGACATAAACCTGAAATGCGGCATCATTGATTTCCCTCCTGTTATGACGATGCCTCTATTATAAATAAAAAGACCACCTTGCGGTGGTCCAATATTCTGGCGGGGAGGGAGGGATTCGAACCCTCGGTCGAGTTTAAAGCCCGACAATCACTTAGCAGGCGATCCCGTTCGGCCACTCCGGCACCTCCCCGTATTCATTTGTTAAGCCCAACCCTTCTGCAAAAGGCGGAGGGGGTGGGATTCGAACCCGCGTTGGCTTTCACCAAACCTGTTTTCAAGACAGGCGCCTTAAACCACTCGGCCACCCC
This sequence comes from uncultured Anaerolinea sp., assembly GCA_964634855.1. GTDB lineage: Bacteria > Chloroflexota > Anaerolineae > Anaerolineales > Anaerolineaceae > UBA6107. Next base: position 1,348 of record CAZWKK010000358.1, on the reverse strand, counting down.
TCCATTTAGCAGGGCGAAGCAATTCTAACATACTTAAACCCGTCCTACAAGAAAAATGAACGGCTCTCACAGCGATTTTACAAAAAACTCACTAGCGTCACCGCTGTCTAATATATAGGTAGAGACCGGGAAGCGCAGCAAGTTGCCCACCACCCACAGATCGCCTACCGCTCCGCTGGTGTTGAATACCAGGATCAGCCAGGTGGGTAAGATAAAAGAGGCTGGCAGCCAGGCCAGGCAGAGGATGCCGATAAGGGTGATGGCCACCAGAGGAGCCAGCCCTACCAGGATATACTGCTAGCGCGGAAAGTACCAGCCAGGCGCAGAAGCAGAGGCGTAATAGATCTTAAAGGCAAACACCGGCCGGCTGCGGGAGAAGATCCAAAAGAAAAGACCGTGAAAGCCTTCGTGGACGGTCAGCATCACCACGATTGCAACCAGCAAAACCACCAGATTCATCAACGCTTCGGAGAGGCTGCCGGTTGTAAAGAAAACGCCAGAATCGAAGAGCCCTGGCCGCAGCAGATGGGTCAGCGCGCTGAAAGCCCACAGGCTGAAAACAAAAAGGACTACACCCAACACATTGAGCCAAATGATCTCTTTGGTACGGGTGATGTTAAACGTCCAGGCAGAGTGGTAGTTCTCCGGCAGGACTTTTTGGGCAGTCAGTTGCTCTTCCAAGTTATTCGCTTCCTTCATGATTTCGATATAATCACATTGTAGCATTTTACGGAGGTGACTGATGCATTCACGACGCGCTTTGATGTATGTTCCGGGCAGCGATCTGCACAAGATCGAAAAGGCCGCTGCTCTTGAGGTTGATTGTGTAACCCTCGATCTGGAAGACGGGGTTGCGGACACCCGCAAAGACGAAGCCAGGCAGATCGTTGCCGACGCCCTGCAGACGGTCGACTTTGGTCATAGCGAGCGGGCTGTGCGTGTGAATGGGTATCCTTCGTTTCGCACTGAAGATGACCTGGCTGCCATTTTGCCAGCTCACCCAGATGCCATTGTGCTGCCTAAAGTCAGCAGCGCGGATCAGATCGAGAAGACGAATCAGATCCTTCTGGCTGCCGAGAATAAATATCAGTGGGCGCCGCAAAGCATTGCCCTCATCACCATTGTCGAGAGTGCCAGGGGGATGATCGCGCTGGATTCCATCTGTCCGCTCGCCGAGAAGTTTCCGCGCTTTCAGGCCATCATCTTTGGTGCTGAAGATTTTTGCGCCGATATGGGTGCCACCCGCACCGCTGCTGCCACTGAACTGCTTTTTGCCCGCAGCCGCCTGGTGATGTACTGTGTGGCGTACAGCCTGCAGGCCATTGACCTGGTCACGGTCAACTTTAGA
>CAZWKK010000357.1:0-2013 GCA_964634855.1 uncultured Anaerolinea sp. | reverse complement strand
CGATCATTCCTCAGTGGAAGGCGAATTTTGACCTCTACAACAATTTTGCCAATTTTCACATTTTTGCATTCGCAGAAGCTGCCATTGCCATCTTACTGAGCACATTTGCTAAGAAGAAGATCTTTGCAGCAACTCAAGTGCAAGAGGAGATTCGCTTGCTCTTCAATTTGGCCATCACTATGCTGATCGCTATGGCGGCGTCCTGGTCCTGGTTCCCGGCCTTGGGGCACATGTCTCATCATTATCACATGAACGGCATCATGTACATGATCCCATTTGGGATCACGTTGTTCATCTTTACAGGGGTTTTGGTGCAAACATTGATACGCTGGCTGGTGGTTGGCCTGCGACCGAAACAAACTGCATGAAAATAAAACTGCTCACATCAGTTCGATGTGAGCAGTTTGTTTAAGCAGGCATCTCAAGCATTATTAATTTTCGTACTGACTCGATTTGAGGACTCTCGCCAATAAATCCGAGTCTATCTCCCGCTTGAAAAACAGTCGAAGATTTTGGGTTCGCCATCAACGTTCCCTCGCGGATGAGCGCCACCAGGGAGGCACCGGTCTTCGAACGGATCTCAGCTTGTGCGAGTGATTGGCCAATGATCTGACTGTCTTCTTCGAGGTTCATCCAAAAGATCTCGATCCCTTTGAATGCTGCCAGAAGATCATCCAGCGAGCGATGTTCTTCATTGCTAATATTTTCCAGGTTGTAATGGTCACGGCGAACTGCTTGCGTGTAGGCATGGACTTCTTGCAAAGGAAATTCCAATTCCAACAAAGCATTGTGGATCAGTTCCAGACCGCCTTCCAACTCGGGCAAGACCACATAATTGGCGCCCAGTTTCTCCAGTTCAAAGACGCCTTCTTGAGAAGAGGACCTTGCCATGATAATGAGATCATCAGATAGTGCCCGCGCCTTAGAAACGATCATGGCAGTGGCGGTCTCATCTGGAACGGTACTGACCAGCAATTTGGCTTTTTGCAGGTATGTGTGGTCCAACACCTCTGAATTTGACGCGTCACCGTATAGGGCAGGGATGTTCAGTTCCTGTAACTCGCCAATACGATCAATGTCTTCTTCAATAACGATCATGGGGATTTTCAATGAGGTGAGCACTTCCACCAGATGTTTACCGATGCGGTCATATCCCACCACTACCACATGATCTTTGATCTTGTCTTCAGCGGGCAATGGCGCAGGAAGTCGCTTTTGTGCTCGCTTGCTAAACAAGGCTGTTTCGCATAATAGCCGCTCTAATGGATCAATCAATTTGTACATGAATGGATTGACGGTGATCGAAAAGAGCGAGGCGGCAAGGATTAGTGAGTACTGATCTGTGTTCAACACCCCGAGCTTCAAGCCCCCTTGGCCGAGGATGAACGAGAACTCACCCACCTGGCTCAGACCGATGGCAATGACAAGCAAGGTCCGCAATGGTTGGGGAAAGAACATAGACATGATAACCACGATCAACAGTTTACCGATGACCACCAGTGCCGTGAGGCCAAGAACCTGCCCGAGATTTTGCCAGAGAAAGACCGGATTAACCAGCATTCCCACCGAAACAAAGAAGAGCACTGAAAATGCCTCTCTGAATGAGAAGACATCCGCACCCACCTGATGGCTGAGGTGCGATTGGCTGATGATAGCGCCAGCCAGAAATGCCCCCAACGCCAGTGAAACACCAAATAGTTCAGCCGCCCCGAGAGCCGTGCCTAAGGTGATGACCAGAACCACCAAAATGAACAGTTCACGCGAATGCATATGTGCGACGCGTTCTAGAAGCCATGGGATGACGCGTACGCCTCCAAAGAACATGACGACCACAAAGGCGGCTGCTTTAAGCAGGGTGATGCCCAGACTGGCCCAATCGAAGGAGCCATTGCCGGCCTGCAGAACAGGCATCAAGACCAGGATGAGTACAGAAAGAATGTCTTCCATCACCAGCCAGCCCACCGCTGCCTGGCCGTGAGGGGTGTTGATAAGCTTGTTATCCATCAAGCCGCG
>CAZWKK010000356.1:0-2027 GCA_964634855.1 uncultured Anaerolinea sp. | reverse complement strand
GTGATTTTTCTGGCAGCACCTGGCGGACTTTGTCCATTACATCATCGCCCACGCTGATCTTTACGGCCTTATCAATAAACTTTCTGCCTCTCAACTGGCGCAGTTCGTAGGTGGTTTTGCCACGTTCCAGCTTTACCAGCGAGAAGTACTTCTCATCGCCAGCTTCACCAAAATCGACCCGTTCAATGGAACCGGGGTACACAACGGCCGGGTAACCGCCCTTGTTCAGATCTTGCGTCTTGTGAATGTGCCCAAGGGCTACATAATCAAGGCGGGGATCACGTACCAGGTCACTGGGGATGAGTAGATCTTTGCCAAGCATAATGGAGCGCTCATTGCCGTACATAGCCCCTTGCACAGATCCGTGTGCGGTGAGAATGGTGGGTAAAGCCGGGTCAAGCGCTTCCAGCCAGGTACGCAACACGGAGCCAATGGCAGTTTCCAGTTGTTCTTTTACAGCTTCTGGGTCGTTTTGAGCCGTTGCCTGGGCAGCCATCATGGCAGATCGGAAGATCCAGGGCAGGCTGAGTACTTGCAGCGGCAGCCCTTCCAGGTCTGCGGGTTTTAAGAATTCGGGTTTGGCCAGCACGCGCACGTGTGGGATCTGCAGGGTATCGTACTCCTGCAGGGTGTTGGCGCGTCCGCTGGCCGGGCTGACATCGTGGTTGCCCACCAGCAGCAAGGTTTGAATGCCTGCCTGTGAAAGGCGGATGATGCGTTTGCCCCATTCGCGTTGATAGGTTGGGGAAGGGGAACGGTCTTTGTAGGCATCCCCGGCAAACAGTACGAGGTCCACTTTTTCGGTTATGGCCGCGTCTACAATCGTATCCAGAGCACGCAAAAAATCGTTGACGCGCACCGGCAAGCCGTTGGCGGGATCAATTTTGCCATGAGCGGCAATATCGATGTGTGCGTCAGCGAAATGCAGGATCTTGATCATTAGGGGTTTACACCCATCTGTTGTAAGAGTGCCAGGCTGGGTTCAAAATTCTCGTGGACCTTCAAACTTTCACGCAGGTCAGCCACAGCGCTGGTCTGATCGCCGGTCTCATTTTCTGCCATAGCCCGCCAGTAATAGCTTTCTTCCAGGATTGGCTCGCTCATGGCATTGAGGGTGGTGGTGGCCAGGTTGATGACGTCTTGATAGCGGGCAGTGTAGAAATAAGCAAAGTAAGGGCCTGTTTGATACCACATCATGCGCCAGGGCCGATCAGCTTCTGGAATGCCGGGATAGATGGAATACGCCTGGTCATAGGCCGAGGCGGCATCTGTGTAAGATTGCTGGTTCACCAGGCTGCTGCCCAGGTCAAACCAGGCAAAGAACTGGTCACGTACATCGGTGAGGGCGGTCGTGTCGGCTTTAGCGCGGTCGGCTGCGATCTGGATGGCGGCTTTTTCATCGGCTAGCGGTCCCAGCAGGTTGAGTACATCATTTTCTTTGTCCTGCGGGTAAACCAACAGGAACACGTAGTTAAAGGCGCGCCAGTTGCGGTATAGGTCATCGTACCCGATGGCAAAACTGGTGGTGCCAGGTTTGGAAATGAGGAAGTAAGAATCCTGCGTTTTGAACTGAGAGGTCTCGTCGTCGTAGCCAATGACCAGTTCGTAGTGGCCCATCCAGCCCTCGCCAGAGACATCAAAGCCTTTTTCGATCATCACCGGGTAACCGGCGTTGATGAGCGCTTTGAGGGTCTGCAGATCGCCGCCAACGCGGATGATGGCCTGGTATTCGGTGTTGTTGAGCACAAAATTTTGCAGCTCATAGGGCATCACATTTTTATCGCGGTCGTTGGGCTTGACCACGGGAGCGATATCCAGTTGGGTGCCGCTCCAGTGCCAGTAGGACAGGTACATAGAAAGCGTGGCAGGGCCGCAATTGTTCCAGGCCTGCGGTTCTGCCTTAACTCCTTTGAGGAAAGCGGAAGCCGGCAGCGGGGTTGGGGTGATCGTGGGCGTGGCGCTGGGTTCAGGGGTGGCAGCCTGGGGAGTATTGGTGGGAGCAACCGTATTGGTTGGGGTCGTCTCGG
>CAZWKK010000355.1:0-2041 GCA_964634855.1 uncultured Anaerolinea sp. | reverse complement strand
GCCTCTAATTGTTTGCGGTGGCGGGCTCGTTCTTCACGATAGAGGATGTAGGCTTTGGCCACTTTGGCATGGCCGTTTTCGATGAGGACTTTCTCCACCAGGTCTTGAATTTCTTCAATGTGGGGAGGGCGGCTATTGTCGGGGGTGTTGCTTTCCAGCATCTCCACCACCTGGCGAGTCAGCGCTTCGGCTGTGGCTTTATCCCGGCCGCCCACCTCAACCGCAGCTCTGTAGATGGCATTGGTGATGCGCTCCGGGTTGAATGGCACCACTGCACCCGTCCGTTTGATGACCTGTGTGATTTTGCTCATATCCGCCTCTTTTATTTGCCTGATTGAATTATACAGAAGATTAAACAAAAACCGCCATCCAATCTGTGGATGGCGGCGTATCTGTGAAGGTATTCTATTGCGGTGGGGTAAAGGGACTTACATTGTTTTTGCTGGCTACGAAGATCCAGTTTTGCACGTGATACACCCCTTCGGGGCAGGCGCCACTCTGTACGGCGGTTGAGATCAGAGCTTGCACTGCATTGATGTCATTACCGGCTTCTGGGGTGGTGGGACCTAATTTGCATTCGGTTGCGGTCGGCACCTGATCTTTAAGTGAGATCACCCAGTCGATGGAGTAATTGGTAGCGGTGACGCGCGGAATGTTGAAGCGATCATAATTGGTTGAGAAGACAGAGGGGGTAAGCATGCCCTCATTTGAGTTGTATGCGCCCAGCACTGCCTGCACAGGTTTGCCTTCAGGGTTGATGTAATTGCGCATGGCGCGCATGCTGGCATCGTTGCTTGGCATGATGCCTTGAGGCGCGGCGATGACATTGCCAATTTTGGCCTCAAGGTCATTGCGTTGGATGAGCTCCAAAAAGTAGCGTAAGGCTTCGTCATTTTTAGAGAGCTGATATTTGATTCCAGGAGCATCCGTCAGGGCTAGATCAACATGCGTATAGGTATGATTGAAGACTTCCACACCGTTATCGATGGACCAGGCGATGGTATCTGCCAGCTTTTTCTGCCAGTTGGGACCAACGTAGTTCCAGTTGTCATAGCGTAGATCGCCAAATTGTTTATCGCCCATGATGACGTTGATGGAGACGTTGAACTGGAAATCGGGGTGGTCTTTGACGAACTGGTATAGGATGCCGATGCCGGAATAATCGGCGGGGGTACCATCATCATTGACGTAGATCTGGTCGGCTGACCAGCCGTCATCAATGGTGAGGATGATGGGTTTGCGTCCGTTGGGAACGCTGAAAGTGCCATCCAGCCAGGAACTGAGCGAGATGGTGCTGAAGCCGGCATCATAAAGTTTCTGCAGTTGTTCTTTGAACACAGATTGGGTGACCCACATGGAGGTCAGATCATGGTCATCATTACCGAAACGGTGGTAGATGAGGATGGGTACCTGAATATCGCCAGAAAAAGTCTGCGCGCTGATGAAATAAGGCACCGGCGTGGCAGTGGGGGTGGCAGTGGGCAGGGGGGTGATGGTGGGTTCAGGGGTGGCAGTTGCAGTAGGGGTGGGGGTGCTGAAAAGCCCGCTTCCACAGCCGCTGAGAACTGTAGTGATGAGTAGACTGCCAATGATGACCAGTAAAGTTCGTTTACGCATAGAATCTCCAAAAAAAAAGAAATGCGGATAAATTATATCCGCATTTAGGACGAGTTTACAAACAGATTAAAGCTTTGGCAGCAAAATGCCCTGTTGCTTCTGGTACTTCCCTTTGCGGTCAGCGTACGAGACCTCACACACCTCGTCGCCCTGGAAGAAGAGCACCTGGGCGATGCCTTCGTTGGCGTAGATCTTGGCCGGCAGCGGCGTGGTGTTGGAGATCTCAAGCGTCACGTAGCCTTCCCATTCGGGTTCAAACGGGGTGACGTTGACGATGATGCCGCAGCGTGCGTAGGTGCTTTTACCCACACAGATAGTGAGGGTATCGCGCGGGATGCGGAAATACTCCACGGTGCGGGCCAGGCCAAATGAATTGGGCGGGATGATGCAGACATCGCCGTTGAAATCGACCATGGATTTGGTA
>CAZWKK010000354.1:0-2050 GCA_964634855.1 uncultured Anaerolinea sp. | reverse complement strand
AGATCACCTGGTTGGAGCGCTTTTTAGGACCTGAAAACTACCGCATCGTAAAAGGGCTGATCAAAACCCCTGCTTCGATCATCGGGTTTATTTTGATTTTCATGTTCATCCTGATCGCTGCTTTCGCTCCCCTGATCGCCCCGCCTGTTACTCCAAATGATCCTTTCAAGATGCCTCGTGATGGTTTTAGCTCTACCCCAAAACCCATGGGTTCTGTTTGGAAATCGAACAAACCCAAGGTTGTGCCTGGTTGGTATAAGTTGGTAACGGGTAAAGATGAATGGACCCATATTCTGGGTACATCTCAGGGTCAATATGATGTCTTCTATGGCATTATTTGGGGTACCCGCACCGCCTTCAAAACTGGGTTTATTGTTGTTGCCCTCACCTTCATTTTGGGTGTGATCATTGGATCCGTTTCTGCTTATTACGGCGGTATTGTAGATAACATCATCATGCGTTTGGTAGATGTATTTATGACGCTGCCTTACATTCTGGCCGCACTCATCCTTTCTGCAGTGCTCTCCCCCAAGATTGGACGGAGTATTTGGCCACCCATCATCGCCCTGGTGGCGTTTGGTTGGATGGGTTACTCGCGTATTATCCGTGGCGATATCCTCTCTATCAAAGAGCGCGATTATGTCATGGCTGCCCGGGTCATTGGTGTGAAAGACAGCCGTATCCTCTTCCGTCACATCGTCCCGAACGCCATTTTCCCGACCATGGTGTTGGCTTCGCTGGGTATCGGTGATGTTGTCCTTTCCTTCGCCGCCCTCTCCTTTTTAGGAATTGGTACTCCGGTTGGCTATGCAGACTGGGGACAGGTGCTTTCCTTTGCCCGTAACTGGATCACCGAGCTCGGTACCTACTGGTACATTGTGGTCTGGCCTGGTTTGACCCTGGTACTCTTCGTGATGGGTTGGAACCTGGTAGGCGATGCCCTGCGCGATGTGCTCGACCCCAGAATGCGCGGATCCAACTAAGTTAGTTTACTGAACGCTAAGGCCTTGAGTGATTGCTCAAGGCCTTTTTTATTCAAAATATTGCAAAGCTCTATGCTTTATAATAGAACTACTGAGATTTGTAGGAGAATTGATCAATGCGTTTATTTCTAGTCAAAAAATCGCTTAACAAAGCGCTGGCAACTTTGCTGACCGGTGCTTTCTTCCTGGCTGGTTGTTCTGGTGGTGGCATCCCGCTCATTGGACCCACCGCAACCCCAACTCTTGAACCTACTCCAACGGCGGTGCCCATTAAAACTCTGGTCATCTGCCTTGGGCAGGAACCCAGTTCACTTTATTTGTATGGAGATTCCTCCCAGTCAGCCTGGAGTATTTTTGAAAGTTTGTATGATGGTCCCATTGATACAGTCAATTACCAACCCCAACCGGTGATCTTGGAGAACATCCCCACTGAAGAAAATGGCGGTATCACCTTGCAGTCCGTCAGTGTCAGCGAAGGCGATATTGTGGCCAATACCGAAGGCGACCTGGTGGCCCTGAAGCAGGGTGTGAAGGTCTTTCCTGAAGGCTGCACCAACGCTGATTGTGCCGTGGAGTGGGATGGCACCAGCGAGCTGAAGGTACCGCAAATGGTAGTGAAGTTCAAGATCAAAGCAGGCGTCAACTGGTCTGATGGTCAACCCGTCACGGCAGAAGATTCAGTTTATTCCTATACTATCGCCAACGACCCAGCCACGAATGCCTCCAAGGTATTGTCCAGAAAGACTGCAGACTATTCCGCACCGGATGCTCAAACTGTTGTCTGGACGGGTGTGCCCGGCTATCTGACGCAGAATCCATCTGCATTCTTCTGGATCCCATTGCCAAAACACAGTCTCTCTACATATTCGGCTGAAGAGCTGAACAGTGTAGAGGCGGCCACGCAAAAACCCATCGGTTGGGGACCATACATGTTGGATGAATGGCAAAAAGGTGACCATATCCGCATGGTCAAGAACCCCAACTACTTCCGTGCTGCAGAAGGGCTACCCAAGTATGATGTGGTGGTCTACCGCTTCTTGGGCAATGTGCAATCGGCGGATATTACC
>CAZWKK010000353.1:0-2094 GCA_964634855.1 uncultured Anaerolinea sp. | reverse complement strand
AGAGTGTCTTTTTTTGTCTGCGTTCGAATCCCATCGAGGGATCATATCGCGCCCCCGCTACCTTGAATGAAGACACCTGAAAGGGTGTCTTTTTTTGTCAAAGTTTTCCCGGATCAGATTGGGAACGCTTGCATTATTAATTTGTAACTTTTTTCCTTTGATTCAGTATAGTTAATAGAATGTGTGAAGATCCTTTTGAAATGGCCAGGCGCGCAGCGCAGGGCGACACGGAAGCCTTTGGTGAGTTGGTGAACTTGTATCAAGTTGCCGTCTTTAATGTTACCTATCGGATGCTGGGAGTCGTTGCAGAAGCAGAGGATGTAACCCAAGACGCATTCATCCGGGCGTACCGCTCACTGAGTACTTTTGATCTGGAACGGCCAATTCTACCCTGGCTAAAAAAGATCGCCGTGAATCTCTGTTTGGACCGTCTGAAACATCCGCTCGAATTGCCGCTCGATGAAGAATTTCTCGCAGATGCTAACGGACCAGAGGCACAGGTCATTCAGCGAGATCAAGATCATCTCGTAAGAGCTTCGTTGCTTTCTTTGCCCCCGCACTACCGTGCTGTGATCGAGTTACGCCATTTTCAAGAAATGAGCTACGAAGAAATTGCCGTAACTTTACAACGGCCATTGGCCAGTATTAAAACCGAGTTGTTCCGCGCACGTAAATTGTTGGCGGAACGTTTGAAGGAAAACGTATGAACCATATCTCTGAAGAGTCACTCAATGAATATCTGGATGGAGTGCTTTCAAAAGAGGCTCGACATGAACTTGAGGCTCATCTATCAGGTTGTGCACCATGTATAATGCAGCTTCAGGAATTGCGCCAATTGAATGCTAATTTGATAAACCTGGCGGACCGTTCTCCGCGGCGTGATATTCGTTCTGCAGTCCTGGCGCAAATAAAGAGCCACCGAGTTCCATTTGTATTGCGGCTTGTTCTTTCAATTCTGGCAGGTGTGGCCATTGGTCTACTTACCCTGTCTTCCTGGTTTAGCTGGCGGCTTTTAGTTGCCAATGACCAATTTGGCGTTCCGAATCTGTTCAAACTGAAAATGATTGATCTGCATATTTTTCAAAATGCTGTTCATGTTCCTGCGAGTAAATTTGTAGGCGTGCCTCTCCCGGGGATGAGTTTGGGATTATTGGTATTAGTTTTTGCTTTGTTGTTGGCTTTAGGAAATTTCAGTTTACTAAAAACCAAAGACAGCTAGTCTGTGAAAACAAGGAAATCTGGAAGGAGAGAATATTATGTATATTGGAAGTCTTGGAAACATTATTTTGATCGTTTTTGGCATCCCTTTGACGCTGGTGGCGCTTGTCGGTTTGTTTTGGGCTATGTTCTTATTGATGCCAGAGCCGATTGCTGAAGCGCGGAAAAACTTCCAGGTGCATCCGTGGCGATCAATTGCTCTGGGCGCGCTGAATACTTTGGGTGTGGTTGCCATCATCGTTCTGCTCAAGTCATTGCTCAATTGGGTGATTTGGGATTGGCAGAATTACATTCTAATTGGCATGGCTGTGCTCGGCCTTTTGGCCGCCATTCCCACCCTCATTGGGCTGAGTGGATTGGTGATGATCGTGAGTGATCGCATTGGACACACAACGAAACCTTTCTTAACCTATCTTCGTGGGGGAGGGCTGTTACTTCTGGCTTGTATAACCCCGATGATCGGTTGGTTCATCTTTTTCCCTCTGGTCATTTTTGCCAGCCTTGGGTCAGTGGTTGCACTTTTAGCAAAGCCTAAGCAGAATGAACCACCAACCCTTCCGATTGATCCACCAAGCAACTAAGCATTAATTAGGAAAATAATAAAAAGTCCGATGCAATTCGGACTTTTTGTTTTCAACCAATAATTGTTGAGCTACCAGATCTGGATAAGGAATTGGGCTGCCAACGAGACCAACATCACGGCCAGCCAGGTAGAGGCGCCAAGCAGGATCGCTTTGGGACCTGTTTTGATGAATGAACGGATATTGGTGTTCAAACCGATGGCAGCCATGGCCATGATTATGAGGAATTTTCCCAACTGTACCAATGTAGATGCGACTACGGCCGGGACCCAACCCAAACTGTTGATAATGGCCG
>CAZWKK010000352.1:0-2101 GCA_964634855.1 uncultured Anaerolinea sp. | reverse complement strand
CCAGGGTGGATTTGCCAGCGATGACATTCCAGATATCCGACATGGAAACACTGCCGGTGAGAGTGAAGAGAATGGCAATTCCAAAAAGCACCATCGCTGAGCCAACCGCAGATTGGGTCAGGTATTTGAAGCCAGCTTCCAGAGAAGCGGGTTGTTCGTTATAAAATGCCACCAGGAAGAACGAACTGACCGCCATCACCTCAAACCAGACCCACAGGTTGAAGAGATCTGCCGCGCAGCCCAAGCCAATGATGGCGCCGATGAGGGCCAGCAGAAGGGCGTAGAACTTCTCTTCGCCGTCCTCGCCATCCATGTAGGGGATGGAGAAGAGGGTCACGCAGAAGCCCAATCCCACGGCGATGACACCCAAAAGCAAAGACATGCCGTCCATGCCCACCAGGGTGGAGCCGACCTCGATGCTGACAAAACTACCCGACATCCATACTTTGGCGGCCAGGTAAAAGAGAACGCCTTCAACTACAAGCACCAACAGGGTGAGGAATTGAGCCAGGGTCATGCCCACAAATCCACCCTTGCGCACGCTAAAGCGTCCGAGCAGGTAGATGAGGGGAGAGGCGATAAGAGGTAAACCGATGATGCCAAGGATCAAGAGTGTTGGATTCATGTCAGGCTCCCATGGCAAAAAGTGTAAAGAGTACGATGAGGGTGGCAACCACAGCCAGGATGTTGTAGCCCAACAACCCGGTCTGGGTGTTCCTCAATCCTTCAGAACTGACCTCAGCGGCTTTGACCACACCGCTATTGATAGCCTCAAAGCCAAAACTGTGTTCGGCAGCTACCTTGAGCCAGCCCAACCCTTTGACCAGCCCGCCCAATTTTGAGCGCAAGAACCACAGGCTGATGCCGAGGGCGATCACCGCCAGAGGAATAAGCGTTTTTACATTGAGGATCTCATGGAACATTTCTTTCAGACCAAAGGCTTCAATGGCGTGGAAGGGCAGGGTCTTCTCACCGAGTAATTCAGAGAAGCGCCCCACTGCCAGCCAGGAGGTCAGGGCAGCCAGCGCCAAAGGCGCCAGCGCGACCTTCATGGCCGTCCCCGCCGGGTGTACATGGTATTCACTGCGCGGTTCACCAAAGAAGGTCATAAACACCATGCGGGTGGTGTATAAAGCCGTCAGGCCAGCAACCAGCACCATGATGATGTAATATACCAACGCGCCGCCTTTGAGGCCGGCCTCGAGTAATACCTCTTTGGACCAAAAACCGTTGAGAATGGGTAAACCTGCAAGGGCCGCAGCCCCGATGATGAAAGTCCACTGCACAAACGGCAATTTTTTGCCCACGCCGCCCATTTGGGTCATATCACGGGTGCCCACAGAGTGGATCACTGCGCCAGCGCCGAGGAACAACAGCGCTTTGAAAATGGAATGGCTGAACAAATGGAACTGGCTGGCAAACACTGAACCTGCGCCGATGGCGTAGACCATGTAGCCCAGTTGGCTGACGGTGGAGTAAGCAAGAACGCGTTTCAGGTCTGTAGAAACCAGCGCCATAATGGCTGCAAGCAGGGCCGAGAGCACACCCACCGCCATCACCGCTTCTCGCCAGTAGGGAACATCTTTGAAAGCCGGGTAAAAACGGGCCAGCAGGTAAACGCCAGCGTTGACCATGGTGGCTGCATGAATGAGCGCGCTAATAGGCGAGGGTGCTTCCATGGCATCTGGCAGCCAGGTCTGGAAGGGGAACTGTGCCGATTTGGCCGCCGCAGCCGCCAGGAACCCAAAGGCCAGTACCGCCAAAATGTTGGCCGGGATTTGAGTGGAATTAGCCAGGAACACGTTGAAATCGTAACTGCCAGTGTAGATGAAGCTGAGCAACCCGCCAGCCAGCAACCCCACACCACCGATGGAGGTGATGATGAGGGCTTTCATACCACCGCGAACAGCCTTGGGATCATCGTTGTTAAAGGAGATCAACGCGTAAGAACACAGGGCGGTGAGTTCCCAGAAGAAGAACATCAACATCAGGTTGGACGTGAGCACCAGGCCCGTCATGGAGCCGATGAAGAAAAGCACGTAGGCGTAGTAACGGCCCAGGCTGGCTTCACCGTGCATGTAATTGATGGAGAAGATGATGG
>CAZWKK010000351.1:0-2122 GCA_964634855.1 uncultured Anaerolinea sp. | reverse complement strand
GCGGCTTTGTACGAGACTTGATCTTGAACCTGCCTTCCATCGATTTTGATATCGTAGTGGAGGGCGAGGCCATTACCCTGGCGCGAAAACTGAGCGAAAAATTCGGCGGCAAGGTGGTATCGCATCAACGTTTTGGCACAGCCAAATGGCAATTCAAAGAGGTCAAAGGAACTTTTGCGGGAACGCTCGGTTTTTCTGCCGATGAAGCACGGAACTTGCCTGATTCGCTGGATCTCATCAGCGCACGCACGGAATTCTATGACCACCCCACGGCTTTACCCACCGTGGAACGATCCAGTATCAAGCTGGATCTGCACCGCCGTGACTTTACCATCAACACCATGGCGCTGCGCCTGGATGGCCGCCATTTCGGTGAACTGTACGATTATTGGGATGGATTAAGCGACCTGCACAAAAAACAGGTCAAGGTGCTGCATTCGCTCTCATTCATTGATGATCCCACCCGTCTGCTGCGGGCAGTGCGCTTTGAACAGCGTTTTCACTTCAAGATCGAAGACCGCACCCGCCAGTTGATGGGGGAAGCCCGCTCCCTGGTAAAGCAAGTAAGCGGTGACCGTCTGCGTCACGAGTTGAATCTGATCCTCAAAGAAGAAAACCCCATTGCCATCTTTGAACGCTTGGAAGAACTGGACCTGCTCACCAGTATTCACCCAGCGCTGCATTGGGACGCTTCAATGAAATCCTCTTTGTTAACCTGCCTGCGAGAGCCTTTGCCAAAGACCTGGCAGATCCCTGAGACACTTTCGCACACTTCCATTCGTTTTGCCCTCGCCTGCATGGCTTTGCTCATTCCGTTAGGAGAAAGCACCGCCAAAGAAGTTGGCACTCGTTTACATTTGAATTCCCTGATCATGGAAGAGCTGCAAAAAGCCTGCCCCATCTGGCAGGAGCAGGAGAATCTTGGTTCACTCTCCGCCAGCCAGTTCAGTCAACGCATGAGCGGTCTGAACCCTGCTGGTGGATATGCTCTTTATATCCTGGCAAAAAAGAGTATATTTAAGGAAAATTTGGAAAACTACTTTACCAATTGGCGTTTTATTACCCCCTTCACAGATGGCAAACAATTGATTTCGATGGGGGTACAACCCGGACCAAAGTACAGCCAGATCATCGAACGGTTGCGCGCCGCCTGGCTGGATGGTGAAGTGAGATCGAAAGCCGAAGAAGAAAGTTTGTTGCGTATCTTATTGGATTAGTCGAGCATGGTCGATCAGAGTGTCTGTTCTTCTTTTGAATTGGATCATTCAGATGTAATGATCCGCCTGGCCACACGGGCTGACCTTCTCCCGATGGAATGGGACGGGGAATTCAAGCATTTCCGTACCGTTTACGCCAACGCATTTGCCCGCATGCAAAAAGGCACTAACATGATCTGGATCGCAGAGATTCCCAGCGCCGGCCTCATAGGTCAGGTTTTCTTGCAGTTGGTCTGCGACCGGCCTGAGTTAGCTGATGGCTGGCAGCGTGCCTACCTGTATTCGTTCCGCGTTAAACCAGATTTTCGCAGCCAGGGCTTGGGCACTATGATGGTGAACGTGATCGAAGAGTTTTTGCTTTCCCGTCATTACAGCCGCCTGACCCTAAATGTAGCCCGTGAAAACTTGGATGCCATCCGACTGTATAAACGGCTTGGATTCCAGATCGTTGCAGAAGAACCCGGCATCTGGTCTTATCCAGACGAGAAGAATATCTGGCATACCCAAAGAGAACCTTCCTGGCGTATGGAAAAACTGCTCGGCAAGTAAACCGTTAAGGCTGAATAACCGCAACCCCCGTACCTGTGATCGTTCCCCAATTGAGAGCCTCCAGTATCTTCTGTGTATCCTGTGCAGAAGGCTTAATTAGACCTCGTCTGACCCTATCCATGCGGATGGGAGTCACCTGCAATTTCACCAACTGGCCGCTCTTGAAGGTAGCTGTCACCAATGCGGAACGCAGAGTGTCTTCGCGCATGTATTGATCAGAAAGCAAATTACCCATGCTGTACAACACAAGGGTATCACGGCCTGTGACCCCCGAATGAAGGATCTCTACCTTTTGCAGTATATGCGGGTGATGCCCCCAGACCACATCAGCGCCTGAATCTGCCAGGAACTGAGCC
>CAZWKK010000350.1:0-2135 GCA_964634855.1 uncultured Anaerolinea sp. | reverse complement strand
TCTGAGAGAAGCATAAAATCCTCCTATTTGTACCTGATTATACTAATTTTCAGATACAAAAGCGAGCCAACGTACAACCCATTTGATCCACTTTATAACCGGGCATGGCTAGAATGGCTTCTTTAAATCGAACATCTTGCATCAGATCAAATAAAGGCGCAAGCAGTTTATCTTGGATGGAGGTTTCTGGTACCACCAATTGGTAAGATTCTTCAAATAATGGCAGGAAATCCAGATCTAGAATTTGGGCAGAGGCTTCAATAGCCAGACCGCAATCTGCCCTGCCAGAGGCAACCGCGGCGGCTACAGCCAAATGGGTATACTCCTCTACCTCATATCCGTTGACGGTTTCCGGCTCGAGATCGCTTCTTTTCAGCCAATGGTCCAATAAATTACGGGTGCCAGATCCCCGTTGACGGTTTACAAAGCGCACATCCATTCTTGCCAGATCTGAAATATCCCTGATCTTTTTTGGGTTGCCTTTTTTTACCAACAACCCCTGAACACGCTCCACCCAACCGAACACACGCAAGGGCATCTCCGGCAAATACTGGCGAATAAAAGAAAGGTTATATTCACCTGTATCAACATCTAACAAATGGCTGCCAGCAAAATGTGCCTGATGTCGCTGTAATGCAATCAACCCACCCAGGCTGCCGACATTCGCTGATACCAACCTTCGCCCGTAGGGAGCCAAAAATTGGGCCAGTACATCCAGGGTCAGATCGTGCGAACCAATGGTCAAGAGGGTGCGGTGAAGTTCTTCTTCATGCCGGTACAGCCGCACTTTGACGGAACTTCCCGCCTCGAGTCCCTGGGTCATCCGTGGGATCACCAAAATACCATCTGCTTTGGCAAGGCTGGTGGTCACTCCTGCCCCACGGGAAAGCGGTGCTGCCAGTAATTTACCTTCCACGTATCCAAGTACTACACGAAGGTAGTCATCATCCCCTGCGGGTGACTGAACCTTGCGCGTCAGGGTTGCCTCCACTTCAACCCCGTCTTCACCTACCGGGATGCCAAGCCATTCTCGCATCAAGGGGTAAATAAAGATCTCAGCCGTTAAGGCTGCAGATACAGGGTAGCCCGGTACCCCAAAAACCGGTACCCATTTGCGGCCGTCCTTGCGGGCTGATGTGCATTGAATCAAGCCAATGACCACGGGATGCCCTGGGCGGACCGCCACCCCATGCACTAACAATTTGCCTAATTGCTCCACCGCCTCACTGGTGAAATCTTCACTGCCAGCGGAAGAACCAGCATTGATGAGAACCAGGTCACACTCATTCGCTGCCGTTTGCAAGGTCTGGCAGATGGATGAGAGGTTGTCCACCGTGATCGGGTAACGTTTTGATCGGCCACCCCATTCATCAATTTGTGATGCTAAAACCACTGAGTTGAATTCGGTCAATTCTGCGTTCCCAGGTTCCTTTCCAATTGGTACCAGCTCACTCCCGGTTGGCATTATGCCGACCAACGGCTTTTTGGCAACAAAGAGCCTGCTGGCACCCCCGGCTGCTGCGGCACCGAGATCTGCCGGGCGAAGAATGATACCGGCAGCCAAGATCAGTTGGGACGTCACAATATCTTCCCCCATTGGACGAATATGGCTCCAGGCTGTAACCGCAGCGCGGATACGAATGCTTGCCGCATGGCGAACTTCAGCAGGCGGACAAATATGTCCACTTGAGTTCAGGCTCTCGACATTTTCAATGGGGATGACTGCATCTGCCCACGACGGCACAGGATCGCCCGTGTCACAATACTGGGCCTGTTCTCCCACCTGCAAGAGTACAGGGTGGGTTGGTTCCGCGCCGAGTGTCTGTTCTGAACGGACAGCATATCCATCCATGGCAGATGCATGAAAATGCGGTGAGCACCGACTGGCGATCACCGCACGACTGAGCACTCGACCGAGCGCATGTTCATCTAATTCGATTTCCTCTTCGCCGAGTAAACCACTAGCGCCAATCTCATCCATTGCCTGATGAAATCGTGCTTTGGCTTCTTCAAGAGGAATATCGTGTAAATACATTTACGCTAAGGTCAGTCTTTCCAGGGAAGTAAGTTGATGAATTCGTCCATCGAATACTCCTGGCGCACTTCCATGCGCACCAGGTAGTACAGATCAAATA
>CAZWKK010000349.1:0-2136 GCA_964634855.1 uncultured Anaerolinea sp. | reverse complement strand
TGGAGCGGGCGATGGCCATCCCATACGGCGAGGTGATGACCTATGGCCAGATCGCGACAGAGTTGAGCTCAGCCGCTGCCAGCCGCGCAGTGGGCGGCGCATTGGGGTCCAACCCCATGCCTATTCTCATTCCCTGTCACCGGGTGGTGGCATCAGATGGACGACTGACCGGTTTTTCGGCAGCCGAAGGAATTCATACCAAGCAATGGCTGCTTGAACTGGAGGGTCGTAAAGTTGTCGGCGAAAGATTGGTTTAAATTTATATTTTTGGGTCTGGTTTGGGGCTCCTCTTTTTTGTTTATTAAATTAGCGGTGGCAGAAGTCAGTCCGTTTGTATTGGTCATGTTCCGCACTGGATTCGCCTTTTTGGGCTTGCTGGTGATCAGCATATTTTTAAAGCCAAAATTTTTTGCCAAAGATCTTTGGAAATATCTGGTGCTGGGTCTATTCAATGTTGCTTTGCCATTTTTGATGATCTCCTGGGCCGAAACTCATATCTCATCGGGCATGGCGGCAATTCTTAATTCTACTGTGCCGCTTTTTACGATCATCCTGGCTCCCCTGTTTTTGGCCGAAGAGAAATTTACCGTTCAGACCCTGGCTGGATTGGTGATCGGTTTTGGTGGCGTCGTCATATTGGCTTCAAATGAACTGAGTGGAAGCGATTCATTGGGCGGATTGGGAATTTTGGGAATGCTTGTTGCCGCAACTTTCTATGCTGGCAGCGGCATATTTGCGCGCATCATGACGCGTGGTATGCTCCCAAAATCCCAGGCAGTTGGTCAGATGGGTTTTGCCTTTGCGTTTATTCTGCCTACGGCACTGATCTTTGATTCACCATTACATTTGCCCTCACTTCCTTTGACCATTACATCCCTTCTTTGGTTGGGGATTATGGGCTCCTGTGTTTCAACCTTGGTGTGGTTCTCTTTGCTGAACTCTGTTGGCCCCACTCGTACCAGTATGACAACTTATATGTTCCCCCTGGTAGGGGTGCTGCTGGGTTGGATTTTCTTAAAAGAAATTCCTGACTGGCGCCTGGTAGTAGGTGGTTTCCTCGTCATTGCGGCAGTAGTGATCGTTAATACCCGCAAAGTTACTCCGATAGCTTCGCCAAAACTTGGTGAAGAGAAAATTGAAGGTGAAAATGTCTGAGCAAGAAATCCAAAAGAAAGCCGGTTACGTGGCCGTTATCGGCCGCCCCAATGTGGGCAAATCTACCCTCATCAACACCCTGCTCGATCAAAAGGTCGCTGCAGTCTCCCCCAAGCCGCAGACAACGCGCCGACGCCAACTGGGCATCCTCACCACTGAGAAAATGCAGGCTGTATTTGTAGATACCCCGGGTATCCACAAAGCGCAGCATAAATTGGGCGATTATATGAACGATGAAGCGCTGAGCAGTATTGCCGACGCAGATATGGTGCTGTGGTTGTTGGCTCTGGATGAACCGTTCACCCCTGAAGACAGCGCCATTGGCGAAAAACTGGCTTCCATCCGCCGCTTGCCACCGGTCTTTATGGTGCTTACCAAGGTGGATTTGGTGGATGAGGTGAAACTGGAAGAGGCTCGCAAGGCCGCCCTGGCTTTGTACCCCGCCAAGGATATGCTGGAGATCTCCTCCTTTAACAAGAGGGGGTTTGACCAACTTTTGAGTACCATCTATGAAACCATTCCGGTGGGCGACCCCTTCTTTGACGAAGAAACTGTCACTGATTACTATGAAAAAGATATCGCTGCCGAATTGATCCGTGAATCGGCCATGTACTTTTTGCGCGATGAAGTGCCTCATTGTTTGGCCGTGCGCATTGATGAGTTCGCCGAACGAAGCGAAGACAAAGCCTTCATCGAAGCCACCTTCTTTGTGGAGCGTGATTCTCAGAAGGGTATCGTCATTGGACAGGGCGGCGAAATGCTCAAAAAGATCGGTATGCGCGCCCGCCAGGAGATCGAATCGATGAGCGGCCGGCAGATCTTCTTAAGCCTGCGGGTAAAAGTGAACAAGAACTGGCGTAACAGCCCTGACGCGCTGCATCTGCTTGGTTATGAAAAGGAAAAGGGCAAATGACCTTTACCTGGGCTTTCTTTGTTGCCATCGCCTTTGCCTTGCTCGATTGGTTTGCTGCCTGGAAGGAA
>CAZWKK010000348.1:0-2152 GCA_964634855.1 uncultured Anaerolinea sp. | reverse complement strand
AAATTTTGCTCTTATTAATTAGTGAAATTCGTGTAATTCGTGGGTCGCATTTTTTTCTTTTGGTTTTCAAATTGTTCTTAATATAAAAAGAATTCGTGAAAATTCGTGGATAGATATTCTTCACAAAGGACATCAATATGAAATCTGATCTCGATCGCTTGATGAAGGAACATGGGGTAGATGTTTTGTTGGTCACCGGCACGGCACAGCACAACCCGGCTATGGTGTATTTCACCGGAGTGGCCCATGTGACCAATGCCGATCTCATCAAAAAGCGTGGTGAACCTGCCACCCTTTTCCACGGCCCCATGGAACGTGATGAAGCGTTGCATACCGGTTTGAATACTGTTTCTTTTTCCAAGTATCCCTTCGCTCAACTGATGAAGGAAAGCCGCAACGATTTTGTAGATGCAGTGGCACTGCGCTACAAAAAGATGCTGGCCGATCTGGGCATCGTTTCTGGCAAAGTGGCCGTTTACGGCCACAATGAGGTGGGCGGATTCTATTCCATTCTCACCCGGCTGCAGCAGATGGTGCCTGAGATCAAGCTGATGGGCTTTTTACAGGACGAGATCATCCTCAACGCCATGATGACCAAGGACGCAGACGAGATCGAGCATATCCGCGCCATGGGCAAGGCCACCACCACCGTGGTGGGCAAAACTGCCGATTACCTGACCGGTCACAAGGTGAAGAACGACACGATCGTCCATTCCGATGGCAGCGCAGTCACCATTGGCGAGGTCAAGAAGAAGATCAATCTGTGGTTGGCCGAAGAAGGGGTGGAGAACCCTGAAGGCACCATTTTTGCCATCGGCCGTGATGCCGGTGTGCCGCACTCTGCCGGAACCGATTCTGACCCCATGCGCCTGGGCCAGACCATCGTCTACGATATCTTCCCCTGTGAAGCACAGGGTGGCTATTTCTACGATTTCACCCGCACCTGGTGCCTGGGCTATGCCCCCGATGCGGTGCAGAAGCTCTATGAGGATGTAAAATCCGTCTACGACACGGTCAAAGCCGAGTTGAAGCTGAACGCCCCCTTCGTCAACTCGCAGGTGCGCACCTGTGAGCTGTTCGAGGCGCAGGGGCACCCAACCGTGCTGCATCAACCGACCACGGAAGAGGGCTACGTGCACAGCCTGGGTCATGGCGTGGGCCTGAACATCCACGAGAAACCCTTCTCTTCCACCTTCAACCCGTCTCCCAATGATATCCTCGCTCCCGGCGCCGTCTTCACCCTGGAACCCGGCCTGTATTACCCCGAAAGGGGCATGGGCGTGCGGATTGAAGATACCCTGGTAGCCAAAGCCGACGGCAGCTTTGAAATTTTGGCCGATTTCCCCAAAGATCTGATCTTACCGGTAAAGTAGGTTCTGAAAGAGTGCTCTATGGCAAATGAAAAAGTACGCATTCTGGGCATTGAATCTTCCTGCGATGAGACCGCAGCCGCTGTCATTCAAAACGGCCGCGAGATGCTTTCCAGTGTCATCGCCACCCAGATCGAGATCCACAAAAAATACGGCGGCGTCTTCCCTGAGGTTGCCTCACGCCAGCACGTGCGCACCATTTACGCCATCATTGACCAGGCGTTGGAACAGGCGCATCTGAGCCTGGCCGATATTGACGCCATCGCCGTCACCCGCGGCCCTGGTCTGGCTGGCAGCCTGGTGGTGGGCCTGAACGCAGCCAAAGGCGTGGCCCTGGCCACCAACCTGCCGCTGATAGGCGTCAATCATCTGGAAGGACACATTTATTCTGCCTGGGTCTACCCGGCCGATACCCCCAACCCGCCGCCCGCCCCGCAGTTCCCCCTGCTGGCCTTGCTCGTCTCCGGCGGCCATACTGAGCTGAACCTCATCACCGACCACCTGCACTACCGCCGGCTTGGCGCCACCCTGGATGATGCTGCCGGCGAAGCCTTTGATAAAGTGGCCCGGCTGGTGGGGCTGCCTTACCCCGGGGGCCCCTCCGTGCAAAAAGCCGCCGCTGAGGGCAACGCGGAAGCCTTTGCCTTCCCACGTGCCCGTCTGGATGGCACCTGGAACTTCTCGTTCAGCGGTATCAAGACCGCTGTCTTGCGCGAGGTGCGCAAGATCGAAGAGATCAACAAACCCATCCCCGTCAACGATATGGCCGCCAGTTTTCAGGC
>CAZWKK010000347.1:0-2159 GCA_964634855.1 uncultured Anaerolinea sp. | reverse complement strand
GGCGATGATGTGACCAAAGAGAATTCGTTGGCATGGATTGGCTCAAGCCTGTTTGCCAGCGGCGCTGCTACGACTGAGGGTAATTTACGCCTTGCGGCCATCCCCTTTGACAAACGCCGCAACGGTATGATCATTGGCATGGGTGCGGCTGCTCTGGTCATTGAAAGCGAAGACGCTGCCCGCGAACGTGGTGTGCGCGGCATTGGCGAGATCCTCTCAACCAATATTGGAAACAGCGCCTACCACGGTACCCGCCTGGATGTGAACCATGTCAGTGATGTCATGGACCGCCTGCTCAAGACGGCAGAGCGACGTTTTGGCATTGATCGCCAGGCGATCGCTCACGAGACCGTTTTTATGTCTCACGAAACCTACACGCCTGCCCGTGGCGGCAGTGCCAGCGCTGAAATTCGCGCCTTGCGCAAGTGCTTTGGCGCGGATGCGAACCGGGTGATCGTGGCCAATACCAAGGGCTTTACCGGGCACTCCATGGGTGTGGGCATCGAAGATGTGGTGGTGACAAAGGCACTCGAAACCGGAATCGTTCCACCCATTGCTCACATTCAAGAAGGGTTTGAACCGGATCCTGAATTGGGGGATCTGAATCTGTCAAAGGGTGGGGCTTACAACCCGCAATATGCTTTGCGCCTTGGCGCAGGGTTCGGCTCCCAGGTTGCCATGACGTTGGTGCGCAGAATTCCCGGCAGCGGGGAGCGCATCAACCGGGAAGTCTACAACAAATGGCTTTCAGCCGTTTGCGGTTACGAACAAGCTGAGACGGAACTGGATCACAGAACTTTGCGCATCAAAGATCAGGGAGTTCCAACCCGTGACCCCATGACCTCGACCTGGAGCTATGGGAAGCTTCCAACTCTATGGGCAATGGGCGATGGGGCTGCGACGAGTTCAATCCCTGTGTTGAATGTAACTTCGGTGATAAGTGAAAGGGTAACCACAGAAGAAAAACCTCAAACCCAAGTTTCTACTGCAACTGTCATGGCCGCATCAAATCCGGGCAATGAGGCGATCAAACAATATGTATTGTCAGAGGTCAGTGAGAAAACCGGTTACCCAGTAGAAATGTTGGACCTTGACCTGGACCTGGAAGCGGATCTGGGTATTGATACGGTAAAACAAGCTGAATTGTTTGCCGCCATCCGCACTCATTATGGCATTCCCCGCCGTGAAGATCTGATCCTGGCTAATTACAACACACTGGCAAAAGTGATCGGGTTTGTAGAAGAAAATTTAGGCGCTCAACCGCAAGCTGCCGCGACAGAACCTGTTGCCGAGGTAAAAACAGTGATGACTCAGCAGGAAGAAGCCAATCATCCGGCAGGTGTCGACACAGAAGCCATCAAACAGGTAGTGCTTTCACTGGTCAGCGAAAAGACTGGTTACCCGGTGGAAATGCTGGACCTTGACCTGGACCTGGAAGCGGATCTGGGTATTGATACGGTAAAACAGGCAGAACTGTTTGCTTCTGTCCGGACCAATTATGGCATTCCCCGCCGCGAAGACCTGATCCTGGCAAACTACAATACGCTGGCCAAAGTGATCGGCTTTGTTGAAGAGGCGTTGGCCTCTGCCCCCGCGCAAAAAGGAAACGATTCGGCTGAGTCAATAAAGGAAAGCCGTGTTGAAGAAAGTAAGGGTACGAGTGAGCCCTCCTCAGAGTTGGCTTTCAGATCTCCTACACTCGTTTTGCTGCCCAAACCTGACCTGTGCCAGACGACTCAGGTGAATTTGGTTGGTCGGGAAGTACTAATTGTGGCTGAGTCTGCAAAAGTATCAAATCCCCTCAGCAAAAAGCTGCGTTCTTTACAGGCGAATCCGCTCACTGTGAACCCTGCATCCGCTGCTGAGAAGGTAGCGGAATTAACCAAAGAAGGAAAGCTTGCTGGTGTCTACTACATGGCTGGCCTGGAAGAATTTAATTGGAAGTCCAGTAAAGCTGAAACCTGGCTGAGCGGACGGAAGGGACTCTTGACTCCGTTATTCGAGTTGGCAAAAGTGCTGCCTGAATCCGCTTTCTTGATCAGTGTAACAGCAATGGGCGGAGCCCTTGGTTTCTTGAATGCTGAAAATCCACACGACGGACTTATCAGCGGATTTTCCAAAGCGCTCAAACGCGAGCGTCCCGATCAACTGATCAAACT
>CAZWKK010000346.1:0-2206 GCA_964634855.1 uncultured Anaerolinea sp. | reverse complement strand
TTATCAAAGGTCTTGCTCATAATAATGGAGTTGACGGCCATGCGTACATCAGCGGTCTCATCGATCAAAGCAGGGGTGTTGCCGGCGCCAACGCCGATGGCAGGGACGCCGGAGGAATAAGCGGCTTTCACCATGGCGGGGCCACCAGTGGCCAGAATGAGGTTGATACCGGAGTGGGTCATCAGGTGATTGGCCAGCTCAATGGTGGGGTTCTCGATCCAACCGATAATGCCTGCAGGGGCACCAGCCTTGACGGCAGCTTCGTAGATGATCTGCGCTGCATGAATGGTGGAGCGTTTTGCGCGCGGATGCGGTGAGAAGATGATGGCGTTGCGCGTCTTCAAAGCGATCAGCGACTTGAAGATGGTCGTAGAGGTGGGGTTGGTGGTGGGGATGATACCGCAGATCACACCAATCGGCTCGGCGATCTTCTGAATGCCATAAGTGGGGTCAGATTCAATGACGCCGCAGGTCTGGGTGTTGCGATACTTATTGTAAATATACTCCGCGGCAAAATGGTTCTTGATCACTTTGTCTTCAACAATTCCCATACCGGTTTCGGCAACGGCCTCTTTGGCCAGTTGAATACGTTCGGCATTGGCGGCGATGGAGGCGGCTTTGAAGATCTCATCCACCTGTTCCTGGGTGTAAGTGCTGAACCTGGCCTGGGCAGCTTTAACGCTGGCGATCATGGCGTCAAGTTCTTCTACGGTCGATGCGCTCTGAATGATGGGCTCGATCTTTTTAGTGGTGTTCTTTGTTTTTTCGACCATTCTTTCTCCTTTTTCAATAAACCACAAATAAGTGTTGGTCAGTCTTATACTGTGAATTTTTTCACAATTACAAGATGCATTATAACGAGGTTTGCAAAAACCTGTTGGAGAAACTCATCAAAAATCATGTAAAAATTCTCATCATTAATATTGAACTTTGTCCAACACCTTTGGTCGGTTTGTTCCCTGGCCAAAGGACTTGGAATGCTATACTTATTTGTATATCGATAAGGATGCGCCATGAAAGAGATCTTGCTGCAGCAAAGCAAAATTGAAGATACTTTTTGGAGCCCGCGGCTGGATGTGAATGCCCACAAGGCCATCTTCCATCAGTGGGAGATGCTGGAGGCCAGCGGCTGCATTGATAACTTCCGCATTGCCGCAGGGGAAAAACAGGGGCTGCGTGAAGGCTGGTTCTTCGCTGATTCAGATGCCACCAAGTGGCTGGATGCGGCTGCCCGTATTGAGCGTAACCAGCATGACGAGAAACTTGGTGCCCTCATGGATGAATTCATCCGGCTGTTAGAAAAAGCCCAAATGCCAGATGGGTACCTGTTTACCTACAACCAGATCCACTTTCCGGGTCAGCGCTGGGTGAACTTACAGATCGAACACGAACTCTACTGCCACGGCCATCTCATCGAAGCCGGGGTTTCGCATTATCTGGCCACCGGTCAGGAGCGCATGCTCAAGCTGGCGCGCAAAGCCGCCGATCTGTTGGTAAAGACCTTCTTGTATGCCGGCCCAAAATTCACCCCTGGCCATGAGGAGATCGAGCTGGCGCTGCTTCGTCTGTGGCAGGTTTGCGGGGAAGAATCCTACCGCGCCCTGGCGCAGCACTTCATAGAAATGCGTGGACGCCTGCCATTGTTTGGCTTTTCGCTGGTTGGGCAGTTTGCTTCCAATGCCAGAAGAGAAGCAGTGATCGCCAAAGCGCGCCGTGACCACTTTGATCGCCTCGGCGAGATAGAGGTAAGCCGCGTCCCTGCCATGAACAAAGCCGTCAAACCCCCGTTCAGCCAGTTGCGCTTCTTTGCCAGCGGTTTGAGCGGCAAGTACTTTCAACAGCATAAGCCCATCCGTCAGCAGAAGGTGCCCGTAGGTCATGCCGTACGCATGGGCTACCTCAACACCGCTGCTGCCATGCTGCTCAAAGCTGAGGGCGAGCAAATGGATGAAGCACTGTTGCAAACTTTGGCATCCAGTTGGGAGCGCATGGTAACCCGGCGCATGGATGTGACCGGCGGCCTGGGGGCCTTGCCTGTTTCTGAGGCCTTTGGCAATGACTTTGAACTGAACCCGGAAACTGCCTATAACGAAACCTGTGCCGCTCTGGCCAGTCTGTTCTGGAACTGGCAAATGCTTTTGCTGACCGGAGAGGCAAAGTACGCCGACCTCTTTGAATGGCAACTTTACAACGCAGCGGCTGTGGG
>CAZWKK010000345.1:0-2215 GCA_964634855.1 uncultured Anaerolinea sp. | reverse complement strand
ACAGCCGCCAATGAGTGGCTGGGCACCAAACGCGGCGGCCTGAACCTGACCGGGTATTCCAACCCGGCTTACGATCAGGCCTGCACCAACCTCATCTCTGCCGGATTGGATAAAAATGCCGCACTTAGCGCCAACGCCGAGGCTCTTAAGATCCTGGCCGAGGACGTGCCGGTGCTGCCGCTCTTCTACCACCTCAAGGTAATGGTCTCCCGCACCGATCTGTGCGGTCTGACCCTGGATGGCAGTACCCGCAGTGGGCTGGCCAACATTGAGAGCCTGGACACATCCAGCCAGTGCAATCAGTAAAATGATCAAGAGGATCCCACGGGATCCTCTTTTTTGATTTTTGGTCCTTTAGAGGATAAAATAGTTTAAGATAAGATCATTTTTTGGAGGAAACAGAATGCAGTATCGATTCTTAGGAAACAGTGGTTTACTGGTAAGCGAATTGTCTTTGGGATCCTGGGTGACCTTCCAGAACCAGGTAGGGGTGGATGATGCGGTAAAGATGATGTCCATGGCTTATGATGCCGGGGTCAACTTCTTTGATAATGCAGAGGTTTACGCTGCAGGAAAATCAGAAGAAGTCATGGGCGCAGCGCTTAAAAAGTTGAACTGGCGCCGTTCCAGTTATGTGGTCTCCAGCAAATATTTCTGGGGCATCAATGACCGTCCCAATGAACGCCACACTTTGAACCGCAAGTATCTCATCGAAGCGGTCAATGGATCGCTCAAACGCATGAACCTGGATTACCTGGATTTGGTTTTTTGCCACCGCCCCGATTACCGCACCCCCATTGAAGAGACGGTCTGGGCCATGCATAACCTCATCGAATGGGGCAAAGCACTCTACTGGGGTACCTCAGAATGGAGTGCCGCTGAGATCATTGCAGCAATTGAGATCGCCGAGCGCAACCATTTGCACAAGCCAGTGATGGAGCAGCCGCAATACAACATGCTGCATCGTGAGCGCTTTGAAGTGGAATACGCCCGTGTGTTTAAAGATTACCATTACGGTTCCACCATCTGGAGCCCGCTGGCCTCTGGCTTGCTGACCGGTAAATACAACAACGGTATCCCAGAAGGCTCTCGTGGTGCCCTTTCTGGTTTCGAGTGGCTGCGTAATCGCCTGACCGATCAGGCAGCCTTGGATCAGGTGCGCAAGCTGCAATCTGTGGCTGATGAAGTAGGTGTTTCACTTACTCATTTCGCCCTGGCCTGGTGTTTGAAGAACCCCAATGTTTCCACCGTCATTACCGGTGCCAGCAAACTGGAACAATTGCAGAACAACCTCAAAGCTTTGGAAGTGGTTGACCGCTTAACACCAGATGTTTTGGCTAAGGTGGACCAGATCGTGGGGAAACCCGAGATCGAAGAGTATTAAAATTCCTCGCAGGCAACAGAACCCGGTGGCGCTCTCCACCGGGTTTTGTTATATATTTTTGGCTAAAATGCCTGGATTTGATAGAGGAAGGATTGCTAGGTATCACAATTCGATTTGATCAGTGCTGGCGCTAATCTTGCAACCTTACCTTTGGGAGAAGGGTCTATGAGACTGATACGCCATTTCATTTTTCAATTGGTTCCGTTGGGGGTCATTGCAGCCATTGTGGCCTCTATGTTTTCCTCGTCCACACCCATCCAGTCGGAACAGGTGGAAGCGCTTAATGTGGCTTCTGGTCCTGGCAGTGCTTACAATGACGGCAATTTTGAATCCTTGCTTGCCGCAGAAAAAGCAGCTGGGCAGCTTTACGTTCGTGAAGTGATCGATTGGAGCGAAGTGGAAGCCAGCCAGGGAACGTACAACTGGTCAGCCTCCCGGCCTTTGAGCGCCATATTCAACGCTGAAAAGAACGCTGGTATGCAGGTGGTGGCTGTATTGACGGGCAAGCCAGCCTACCTGGGGGATTCAGTTGATACCACCCAGTATCTGGTGAGCTGGGCTAACTTTGTGCAGGCGGCAGTGAACCAGTTTGGCGAGCTGGTGGATATTTGGGAGATCGGCTCGCATGTGAACACCCTCTCCGGTTCTGGAACCTTCCTTTACCCGGCGGCCGTCACTTCATCGATGGTGCCGGATCCTTCTACTTATGCCCAGATTGTCAAGGCGGCCAGCAAGATCATTAAGAATGCTGATCCCAACGATCAGGTCTGGATGGGCAGCCTGGTCAGTGCGGCTGCCGGCTCCTGTGCGGTCAACCCGCTCACCTTTTTG
>CAZWKK010000344.1:0-2222 GCA_964634855.1 uncultured Anaerolinea sp. | reverse complement strand
GTCCCTGCCAGCTTGTGTAAGGATTGCATGGATACATCGCCCATCAGGGCAAAGGTAGCAATTTTGAGAGGTGTGCCGTTGGAATAGGTAATAAACAGGCGGTCCACCCCTTCGTTGCCAGGTTGGCTGGGGATGATGAGCCCGGTCCGTTGACTAAGGAGTACGCGCCCGGTGATCTCTTGTAATTGGCCAATGGCATCTAAAACACCCATCGTGACATCGTTAAGAGGCGCTTTCTGTGTAGAGGCGGCAACCCCGGCGGAGATGAAGTGGTATGCTCCTTCCACCACATCGAAAAGCAAGGCACGTGTGTTATCTGTGCCAATATCCAGGGCAAGGACTGAAAGGGTATCTTGAGTGTAGGCTGGACTCATCTGTTTTACCTATTTGATCCAGGTGCTCAATGTTTGCAGAATGAAGCCACTCCGCTCGATCAATGCGGTGATGGCGGAGGTCATGACCCCGGCAAAGACTGCGCCTAACGTGATGGCAATGAAGAATTGCCCGATTACGGCGAAGAAAGAGACAACTGCCGGACGTTTAGCATTGGCACCTTCTTTTTCCTGCGTGCCAAAATTGAAATAGACGAGTGATACGATTGTGCCCAAAAGAATAAATCCGCCTTCAAGCAGCAACCACCAATTCTGACTGCCTGTGCTTGCCAGAGAGGGGATACCGCCAATTGCACCCTTCACCTGAGTGAACAGGGTACCCAATACTGCGCCGCCAATGGCCACCGCAGCACCGGCTCCTACAAGGTAAGCCATTGGGAGGTTGCCCAACCGGCTGAGGCGGGGGGATAACTTTGTGAGCATCAACCCGGAAAGGAAAAGCGGAACCAGCGAAATGATGGATCCTTGCAGCAGCGGCACCACCAGGCGTGGCAAGATCACCTGATAGACAATGAGCACCGCAAAATAACCGGCAGAGACCCCCACCAAAATAGCAGTGGCAATGCGGAAGGCAGGGTTATCACCAAAAAGGTAGCTGAATACCAGCAAAGTGAGCACAAAACTAACGATCATCCAGATCAGGTCGGTGTTAAGGGGCATGGGTTAGCGCTCCACCCTTTCTGAAGGTCGTCTGGGGCTGACCAGCACAACGATTCCGGAGATGAAGATCAGAACAGCTATGATCAGCAAAGAGATCTGGTAGGCCGGGTAGTTGGCAGAAGCACTGCCAGGGGTCGTGTTCAAGGATTCATAAACAGTACTTTCGTTCAGCCCGGCAATGTAGCCTTTGATCTGTTTACTATCGTAGTAAGGCTGAATGAGTGGGGCAGATTGGGCACTCAAGATCACATAGAGCGGGGTATTGCCCAAAGAGGGCTGCACCTGTTCCACCCAGAAACGGGCGGTATCGGCATTCTCGGTGATCACGATCACGGCGCCAAAATCGGAAAGTTTTTTCACTGCTTGCAATGGCTCTGTTTCCCAGGGGGAGGTGAGGTTCACATCTTTGGGTAACGCGCTGATTGGGTCCGCAGCCAGTGCCTGCAAGCCCATTGATCCGCCTGGCAAATAGCCAAAATTGATGAGATTGGTCTGTGGGTAAGCGGTCTGTACCGCATTAGCATCTTTTAGAAGGGTTTGCAGTAGCGTTGCCCCAGTAGGAGTTGTAGAGAGGGAAACGATGGGCAAATTACGTTGCATGATGTGCTGCAGCACGGTCTGGGAAGACAGGCTCAATTCACCATAAAGACTGCCGTCAAAATCGGCTGCCACCAAAACGGGGGTACCTGAAGCGAGTCCATTCAATACGTCATACATATCCACCACTTCGGCCGGGTAGAGCGAGGGCATTGCCACCGGCAATCCTTTGAAGAAGGGGGGGAGTACAGCCGCAGCGATCAAGATCAGACTAACCACCAAGCGCAAGATCCACATCTTCGATCTGGGTTGTTCGGTTTCATCGGCATCATTCCAGTGATAGGGCTGAACCATCTTCTGTAGAGTGGCAGCCCGCTGCTTTTGCACATCCGAAACCTCCAAACTCTCTGTATAGGTTTGAGGTTTGGTGTAGAACTGCTCAATGTTTTCTTGCAGGAGTGTCCCTTCAATGCCTGCCAGGGGGTTTTGCGGATTGTGTGTTTGGGCTTTTTCTGTTGCTTGTTTTTTGGCTGGTCGCAGGGCTTGCAGCCAGGAGGGCAACGAAGCTTTTTCGATCGATTCAGCAGCTTCGTTTTCTTCAAGTGAGGGAGAAGCAACTTCTTCAACAGGGGT
>CAZWKK010000343.1:0-2223 GCA_964634855.1 uncultured Anaerolinea sp. | reverse complement strand
CATAAAACCCTCCAGAAATTGTTTCTAGAGGGTTTATTGCAAGTTTTGTGCCAATTAATCTAAACTTACCTGCCGGCTACATCCCGCGGCAGATCACGCACTTCAATGGTCTCTCCGTCACAGAAGATCATGGCCCGTTCAATGGCATTGGAAAGTTCGCGGATGTTTCCCGGCCAATTGTGTTTCTGCAGCGCTTCGATTGCCTGCGGGCTGACTGAGCGCACATTGACGCCGTTCTTCATGTTGTATTTGCGCACAAAATACCCCACCAGATCGGGGATGTCTTCAATGCGTTCCCGCAAGGGTGGCAGCACGATCTCAACCACGCGTAAGCGGTAATACAGATCTTCGCGGAATTTTTGTTCTTTGATCAGCGCAGGCAGATCACGGTTGGAGGCTGAGACGACCTGAATATCGACCGTCACGTCCTGTTCACCCCCCACGCGCTTGAAGGTTCTGTTCTCAATAGAACGCAACAACTTGGCCTGCAACTCCAAAGACATGGAAGAGATCTCATCCAAAAATAGCACGCCACCATCGGCCATTTCCATCTGACCGCGTTTGCGTTTGTCCGCATCGGTGAAGGCGCCCTTCTCGTGGCCAAATAATTCGGATTCCAGCATGGTGTTTTGAATGGCAGCACAGTTGATTGCAACGTATGAGTTCGCTTTCCGTTGCCCGATGGAATAAATGTACTGAGCCAGTACATCTTTCCCTGTGCCTGTCTCACCAATGATGAGCACATTGGCTTTCTTGAGGGCAGCTTTGGCTGCCAGATCAACGGCCTCTTTCATTACTGGTGATGAGCCTACAATGAATTCAGCATCTCGCATCTTCTCGCGGCGCAGATTTTCCAATTCGCGTTTCATGGCTACATAGTCTGCCGCGCGCTTGATCGATTTCTCAAGCTGGCCAAAATCGACGGGCTTGGTCAAAAAGTCCATGGCGCCATTTTTCATGGCATCCACCGCTGATTCAATATCGCCGTACCCCGTGATCATGATCACTGGCGGATGGTTGGGCATGTTGGCCATCTCGATCAGTAAATTGGGGCCGTACCCATCCGGAAGCTGCAGGTCAAGCAAAACTACATCGCCTTCCCCTTTTTGAATATGGCCGCGGGCTTCTTCCAATGTCGCGGCAGGGATCACCTCGTACCCCTTGGTGGCTAATAATCCTCCCAGGTTGATCCGAGTGTTTTCTTCATCATCCACTAATAAGACTGTAATGCTCATTCGCATTCTCCATTACATGCTGGAATATTGACAATGAAAGTGGTTCCCCCCGGGAAAGAAGAAACGTTGATGCTTCCCCTGTGGGCAGTCACGATCTGTTTGGTGATTGCCAGACCCAACCCGGTGCCTTTTTGGCTGTTGGAGACAAAAGGTTCAAATATCCGGTCCCGGATATCATCCGGAATGCCAGGACCATTATCAGAAACAGTGATCTGGACCATGGGCATTTCGGCAACACTGGTGTTCATACTGGCCTTCACTGCCAAAGTATCACCAATGCCTGTGCAGGCGTCCACCGCATTCGAGAGTAAATTTGTAAAAACACGGTCAAGGGCTTTTGGATCGCCTTTGATTTTATCAAGGTTTTCTTCTACCTGCAGGATCGGTTTGATGTTGGCGCGCATCAGGCGTGGGTGCCAACGATCCAAGGTTCGTTTTAGGTAAGCTCCCACATCAATGGGTTCCAGATGCAGATCGGTTGGCCGTGAGTACGCCAAGAACGACTCCATTTGATGGTTTAGCCGGGTGCAATCTTCTTTGATCCGCTCGATCGTTTTCTGGTTTGGGTCTTCAGTTGGCAAACTCGCTTCCAATAATTGAATGCCGGTATAGATATTATTGATCGGGTTGCGCAGGTCGTGGGCAAAAGCAGCCGTGTAATCTCCCAAAACTGCCCTATGCTCCAAATGCTGGTTCAAGGTCTTGTTGTGTTCATTTTCGCTAATGTCGTTGATGATGACTTCGATGCCAATCAGTGTCTCTTTCATCAGTACAGGCAAGATCAACGCCAGGGCTGGAAATGCCTGTCCATCTCTGCGGTTGAGGGTTACTTTGCCAATATCATGCGTGGTCACCCCTTTGCCGGCTTCTTCCAATGCAGGGGAAATGCGATCTGTACCAATGAGGATGTTCTCGTAATCCTGACCCTGCACCTCTTCAGTGGTGTAGCCTAAAATGGCTTCGGCGGCCGGGTTGATATGCTGAATTT
>CAZWKK010000342.1:0-2236 GCA_964634855.1 uncultured Anaerolinea sp. | reverse complement strand
TCCACCTCGCTGAACTCGCGGATGCCGCTCTCCGTGCGGGTCACGGAGGGGAGCAGACCCACGCGCTCGTAGTAGCGCAGGGTGTCGGCGCTGAGGCCGTATTTTTCACTCACTTCGGCAATTTTCATTGAGCACCTCTTTCAGTGCCTATAGTGTAGCACTTAGAGTTCACTCCAAGTCAAGGGGTTTAAGAAAATTGGCAAGAGGAAATTCTTAGGGGATTCAACGGCACCTCATTTATAATTGCCCTATTGATTGCCAAAATGAATTGAGACCCTTTGATGATCCCTGCCCATCTTTTAGCCGCAAGCCCTTTCTTTTCTGCCCTGCAGCCTGATACCCAGGCAGAGCTAAACGCCTGCCTTGTCTTGCGCCGCTATCCTGGCGGGGAGATCGTTCAATTGGAAGGCGACCCCTGCCAGTGGCTCGGGTTTGTTCACAGCGGGGTGGCGCGGGTGTTTAAGACATCAACGGCGGGGCGTGAACAGGTGTTGACCCTGCTGCATCCGGGCTCCAACTTCAACCTGGTGCCCATCATGGGAACGGATGAGACCAACCGCGCTTCGGTGCGGGCAGAAAGCGACTTGCAGATCTTGCTGTTGGACAAAAACGCTCTCACAAAGATGATCCAGAACCACGCTGATTTTGCCCTCGCCTTGCTCAAAGACACGGCTCAGCGGCTGGATCGCCTGGCGTTGATGGTGTCTGAGCTTTCCCTAAAATCCGTGCGCAGCCGTTTGGCGCGTTTCCTCATCGATCAGGCGGATGGCCAGGCGGTGCAGGCTGGTTGGACGCAAGACGAGATTGCGGCGCACCTGGGGACGGTACGGGATGTGGTGGGCAGGATCTTGCGTGCTTTTATGGACGAAGGCCTCATCGCTCGCCGAGACGGTCAACTGTTGTTGATGGACAAGAATGCGCTTGAAGACATCGCCAAAAACGGATAAATAAGACAAAAGTAGTATTATAAAAATCCTCACCTGGTTATGATAAGAGGGAAATCAGGAACAAGGTGAGCGAATGAAACAAAATCTACAAACAAGCCCAAGGATCGACCTGCAAAAATGCACTGGCTGCATGATCTGTGCGGCTGTCTGCCCCCAGCATGCCATTTATGAGAATAATGCCTGGCCAACCATTCCTGATGAAAAACTGTGTACGTTTTGCGGAAAATGCGAAGACCTGTGCCCCAGCGGGGCCATCCAGGTGCCATTCGCAATCCGCTGGAACAAAACTCATTGATCATCTTATTGGAGGAAACCATGTCTGAATACATCAACAACCAAAGTCGTCGGGTGGAATTGCTGCAGGAGATCTTCAAAGGCCTGCACGAGGGGAAAACGGTTGAGGAAACGCGCAAGGCCTTTACCGAGCTGGTGAAGATCGCCGATGCAGGTGAGATCGCCGAAGCTGAACAAATGCTCATTGCCAAAGGCCTGCCAGTTGAAGAGGTGCAGAACCTGTGCGACCTGCACGTGGCCGTGATGCGAGACGAGTTGAATGGCCAGCGTGCCCCCCAAAGTGTGCCCGGTCACCCGGTTTATACATTTGCCCAGGAGAACCAAAAGGTGCTTGACCTGTTGGACCAGATCAGCCGGGTGGTGAGCAATTATGTGGAGCACGGCGACGATTTTACCCGGCAAGAGTTGTTGATGATGGTGGAACGCCTGACCCTGATGCAGCGCCACTATCTGCGCAAGGAAAACCTGTTATTCCCCATTTTGGAGCGTTACAACTTCTCCGGCCCCTCCCAGGTGATGTGGGGACTGCATGACCAGGTGCGTAAACAACTGGCTGAGCTGGCCGTACTGCTGCGCGATGGCACAGAAGCCTGCAAAGTGGAAGCTGCCTTCAAACAGGTGGCCACACCCATCCGCGAGATGGCGTACAAAGAAGAGAAGATCCTCTTCCCTGCGGCCATGGAGCGCCTGAGTGAAGAAGATTGGGCGCAGATCCGCGCCAATGAGGCCGAGTTGGGTTACTTTTTGGTCGAGCCTGGCCAGGAGTGGAAACCCACCGTGGAACACATCATTGCTGAAGAGATGGCACATCTGAAGAAAACTGCCTCAACGGAAGCAGCACCTGATGGATTGCTGTCCTTGCACACCGGCGCCCTCTCTGGTGCTCAGATCGACCTGCTGCTGCGCAATCTGCCGGTGGACGTGACCTTTGTGGATGAGAATGACAGCGTGCGCTACTTCTCGCAATCCAAAGATCGCATCTTTGAGCGGCAGGC
>CAZWKK010000341.1:0-2252 GCA_964634855.1 uncultured Anaerolinea sp. | reverse complement strand
ATGGCACAGACGCCCGAACTGCTGGAATGGATCCGCCTCTTCAACCTGGCCATTGCCGATCTGCGCACCAGTTGGCAGCCCAGCCTGGCCCTGGAAGTGGCTTTAGCCCAGGGTGTTGAAGGCACAAGTCTTCAGCAGGCCACCCCGGTCACCCGTGTAGTCACTCAGCAAGCTCCCACCCATGCAGCCGAGCCAGTTGTGCAAGCCAAAGCAACTGCGGCCGTACAGACCCAGCCAAGCGAACCGATGGCCAAAGCTGAACCGGTCAAAGCAGCGCAAAAACCAGCTGCAGAAAAACCGGTAGAGACTGCCAGCACAGATGCGTCTGCACCGGCCATTTCCATCCAAAAGCTGATCGAAAGTTGGGCGGCCATCCGTGTTGAGGTGAAGAAGGTTTCCCCGCAGACGGAAGCGCTGCTTAATTCGCAAAAATCATTGCAATTCAAAGATGGCAGATTGCTCATTGGCTTTGCCAGCGAATTCCTGCGCTCCAAAATGGATGCGCCTGATTCGCTTTCGGTTACCCGCGATGCCATATTTAAGGTCACCGGGGCGATGTTGGAGATCAAGCCCGCTGTGGTTGGCAAGAAAAGCGGTTCAGCAACCGATAACATGGATATTGAGGCAGACGGAATTGTAGGTACTGCCTTGAATTTAGGTGGAAAACTGATCCACCGAGAATAAACCCTGATAGGAGTAATGACTATGGCAAAAGGTTTCAATCGCCCCATGGGCGGTGGTGGTGGAATGGGCGGCAACATGATGTCGCAGATCAAAAAGATGCAGGAGCAGATGGAAGCTGCCCAGGCGCAACTGGCAGTGGAAACCGTGACCGCCAGCGTTGGCGGCGGCGCCATCAAGATCACCATGACGGGTGATCAGCACTGCAAAGGCGTTGAGATCGACCCCGAATTGCTCAAGGATGCAGATGCCGAGATGCTGCAAGACCTGATGTTGACCGGCATTAACCAGGCATTGGATGAATCGCGTAAACTGGCCGAGCAGAAGATGGGTCCCATGGCCGGTGGTCTGGCCGGGTTGGGCTTCTAAGTCTTATTATGGCCATCCTTCCGTTACCGCTGCAAAACCTCATTAATGCCCTGGCGCGCTTGCCGGGCATTGGTCCCAAGACGGCTTCACGGCTGGCCTTTTATTTGTTGCGTGCGCCGGAAGATGTGAGCCAGCAACTGGCTCAAGCCCTGTTGGAACTCAAGGCTGCCACGGGCACCTGCAAGATCTGCTACAACATCACCACGTCTGACCGTGAGGTGTGTGAGATCTGCGATAACAGTCAGCGTGCCGACGGCACCATCTGTGTGGTGGAAGACCCGATGGACGTGCTGGCCATGGAACGCACCGCTGGTTTCAACGGGCGCTACCATGTGCTAGGCGGGGTACTCTCTCCCATCGAAGGTGTGGGTCCAGATGACCTGAAGATCCGTCCTTTATTGGAGCGGGTCCGCAGCGGGGAGGCCAAAGAGATCATTTTGGCCACCAATCCCAGCATGGAAGGGGATGCCACCGCGCTCTATCTGCGCCAGCAATTGTTGAATATGAACGTTCGCGTCACCCGCCTGGCACGCGGCCTCCCTGTGGGGGGAGACCTGGAATACGCCGACCAGAATACGCTTCTCCGTGCGTTGGCCGGAAGACAGGAAATGGGTTAAATCAAAACCGCCTTCGAAAGAAGGCGGTTTTTTTATCATCAGTTACTTTTGGAATGCGGGGATTTCCACGGTCTGTGAGCCGTTCTTGACAATGTAATAGGGAACCCAGGCAATGCCAAATACATCAGAGAAGATGTCGCTCTTGGTGGGGCTGAGGGGAATTTCCGTGGCAGCATAGGTTGCCACTGTTCCCGGGGCAACCGCAGGGGCACCGCTCTGACTCGCTTGCAAGGCGGCCAGTTGTTCTTTGAGGTTCTCCAGGGTTTGTTTTTCTTTTTCCAACTTGTCCTTGGCAGATTGCACCAGACGCATTTTGGTCATGGAAGAAGAAACACTTTTCTTACGGCCGATGCCAAATAGACTGGCTACCACAGCGCCACCGGTGGCTACGCTTTCGATCGTGCGCTGGGTCACTTCATTTTCAGCCGCTTTTACATCCATTTCCTGTGCATCGATCTTGTCTTGCAGCGTGGCTACCTTTTTGGCATAGCTGCTGTTCCCCGCAGAGGGGTCGGCGATCTTGGCAGCACTGGCAGCGGCGCACAGCTTCTGGAATTCTGCATCCGAGGTACCGGGTTCAGCATA
>CAZWKK010000340.1:0-2257 GCA_964634855.1 uncultured Anaerolinea sp. | reverse complement strand
CTTTTGCACCGCGCAACTCGTCAAAGGTGGTGCCGATGCCAAGGAGCTCGGCAGGCCAGATGACGGCATGGAAAGGAATATTGTCCTTGCCGATGAAGTTGTAGATCTTGGAGTCCGGGTTTTGCCAGTAAGCACGCCACTCATCTGCCTGGCCATCCAACTGGCTCTCTTCAATAGCAGCAGAAAGGTAACCAATGACCGCCTCAAACCACACGTACAGGCATTTGCTTTCCCATTCTTTGCCCTCAGCGCGGACGTCTGCTGGCAGCGGGATGCCCCAGTCAAGATCGCGGGTGATGGCACGGCCGTGCAAACCGTCGGTCTCGATCTGTCCCAGGGACTGGCGCAATACATTGGGGCGCCAATAGGTTTCACGCACCTTCAGGTACTCGGTCACCAACTTTTGCAGGCGGCCCAGATCCATGAAGTAATGCTCGGTAGATTTAAGCTCCGGCGTGGAGCCATCGATCTTGGAGCGCGGGTTGATGAGCAAAGCGGGGTCAAGCAGGTTGCCGCATTTATCGCACTGGTCAGAGCGGGCGTTGTCGTATCCGCAGATGTAGCAGGTGCCTTCCACGTAGCGATCGGGCAGAAACTTGTTCTGGCTGGGGGCATACCACTGCATCTGGCTTTCTTTATAAAGGAAGCCGTTCTTCTTGAGAGCGGTGAAGATCTGTTGCGACACCTGCCAGTGGTTGCTGGTATGGGTGCTGGTGAACAGATCATAGGTGATACCCAGGTCTTTGAACAGATCGATGAAGCCGTTGTGGAAACTCTGGTACACGGCGAGAGGGGTCGTTTTCTCGGCATCGGCGCGCACGGTGATGGGAGTGCCGTGAGAATCGGACCCCGAAACCATCATCACTTGCCGGCCCTTCAAACGCTGATAACGGGCAAAGATATCACCAGGCAAATGCGAGCCGGTGAGGTTGCCTACGTGGATTTCGGCGTTGGCGTAAGGCCAGGCGATGCAAACGAGAACATTTTCACTCATAAGATACCTCTCAACAGATTAGTGCGTCCATTTTAACACGTTCTCGACCTTCCAAAGCGCGAAAATTTGCTTTGGTGGGTCATTTAAGGCTTCTACTGGCAAGAAAATCAACCGGCTGGATCACTGGCAGCAAAGCAGGCTGAAAATCTTTGCCATTACGGGTGATGAGGGCATCCACTTTTTGCTGCACTGCCGCCACCATCTGCACAGCGCCTTCGTAATCGGGGTAATCCAGGTTCAATGCCTGCTCAATGGTTGTCTGATCGACCGGGGCAACCTTTACAATCTGTAATACATTGGTCAGGATCGCGCGCGCCTCTGATACGCCTCTTTCTTTGCGAATGAGATAAAAGAGGGTTGGCAGGCTATGCGAGGCGATATAACCTGTTACCTCGCCCATTTCTATCAGCGCCAACACCCGGGCAGAAGCAGCATAGAAGGGCTCGCGCTTTTGCAATACATCCAAAAGGATGTGCAGATCGATCAGAATTGCCGGTTTATTGGCCATACTTCTCATCCAAATGAGTTTTGTAATCTTCTGTTGAAACATTGGCTGAGAGTACTCCCGTTAGATAGCGCACGGTTGGCGCATCTTTTAAAGAACTCTGAACAGGTATCTGCTTGAAGAATGAATCGATCAGATCAGTTAGAGTGGTGTTGTTCTTACTGGCAAATTTTTTGGCATTTTCCAGTAATTCCGGGTCAACGCGTACAGTCAACTTGGTTTTTAGCATATTTCACTCCTGCCGTATATAATAGCATTAATTTGTACGGCATTCAAGCCGGCGCAAAAATTCTTTCCCCGTTCAGGCTTTTTTGTGTTAAAATCATGCTCACCGCAAAGGAGTACCCCTTGGGGCATGGTGCAATGGCAGCACACCAGACTTTGAATCTGTGAATCTTGGTTCGAATCCAGGTGCCCCAGCCTTTTTTTGAAATGTCATCCGACCCTGATCATGAAACCCTGCCCGGCTTACGGGCAACCAACAGACGAGCGCTGACCCATCCATGACGGGTTTGTTGCTCGCCTTTTCATATTAATCAGGGGATATGTGCCTGAACACAGGAGAAAACAATGAAAATTGCCTCTATCATTCTAGCCGCGGGTCAGAGCAAGCGCATGGTCTCTGATCTGCCCAAAGTATTGCATAAATTGAACGGGAAACCGTTGATCGAATATTCCATCGCTGCGGCCGTACAGGCTGTGAGCGAGACGCCCGTCATCGTCATTGGCAACGCCGCCGAATTGGTGCAAAAGCAGGT
>CAZWKK010000339.1:0-2260 GCA_964634855.1 uncultured Anaerolinea sp. | reverse complement strand
ATAATGTAAAAAATACTTGACATTATGTATTAAATACTGTACTATATCTGTAACATTTTACTAAAGCAGGAGAGAAAACATGTCTTACCAGGAAAAAAGAAGTATCGTCATGATCACAACCGGTTTGTTGGTTTTGCTGGGTTATGTCCTTTACGTATCCAAGCGTGCGGCAGCAGGGCTGTTACCCGCTGATGACTTGCGTGCTTGGGCAATTGCCATGCTCATTTTTGTGGGGATCGGGGTAGTTGCTACCATCATCATCCAAATCGTTTTCCATATTCTCATGTCGGTCTCGATTGCCGTAAAGCACAAGATTGAAAATGACAGTGTGGACGAGAATGAGATCGAGCGAACCATCAATGTCGAAATGAAAGAAGATGAGATGGACAAACTGATCAGCTTGAAAGCAGATAAAATTGGCTTTATCTGCGCAGGGACCGGTTTCATGGCAGCACTTGTGACGTTGATCTTCAATGGATCACCGGCGTTGATGCTGAACATCCTCTTTGGTTCATTCAGTTTGGGTTCTGTTATGGAAGGGATCAGCCAGATCTATTTCTATCGAAAAGGCATTTGATATGGCTAAAAAATACATCATTTCAAACCATATTCGCAAACTCCGCTTCTTTGCCAATGAAATGACCCAGCAGGACCTGGCTGAAAAAGCCCAGGTTTCAAGGCAGACCATTCTAGCCATTGAGGCGGGCAAGTATTCCCCCTCTCTGGAGCTGGCCTTCAAGATCGCTGATGTGTTTGGTGTGACCCTCACTGAAGTGTTTGAGTGCGAAGTAAAAGAAGAGTAAGCGCGGTATCGGGTTTGTTGCTTTTGACGCGAGAGTTAATTCAGCCCTACTTGTTGAGCAGGGCTGAATTTATTTGTTTGGCCGCTGGGCTTTTGGGCGCGCGAACGAGCTTATACATTCTTTGTAAAAGGGTGATGACCAGAACAGCTACGACGAAGATCCCTGCATACTGGATTGGAAAAAGGGGAATGACTACGAGGAGGGCGATCAGCGGGTTGGGCAAAACGATTGCCAGAAGGCCGGCAACACTGGCCAATGCAGCCACAGAAAGTGGGATGGAAGGGAATAATGTTGCAAACGCCATTCCCAGAGAAGCTCCCCCAAAGATGATGGGTAGGAATTGACCGCCTTTCCAACCACTCACCAGTAACACATTTGTAAACAGGAATCGCATCAAAGCGATCAGGAGCAAAGTCCAAAATCCAAGTTGGAATGCTGCATTGTAGGTGGGTTGTAATACATGCTGGCCAGAAAAGAGAATTTGTGGCAAAAACAGGGAAGTGACCCCAAATAAAAAGCCGCTGGTAGCCCCGGTCAGGACCGGCTTTGCCTGAAGCGGCTGCTTCCACTGAGCCAGCCATTTTTGCAGCTTGATGAACAGCCAGCCACCGGCTGCCCCCACTAATCCAAACGGGATCGCCCAAAGAAGGTCCGTCAGTATGAACGGCGTTTGAGGGTGGAGCAGACCATCGCTGTAAAGGCCGCCCAAGAGTTTTACAAGTGCAAAACCACCTGCCAAAACTGCCAACCAGCCTGGCCAGTTGGACAAAAACTTGCGCAGGCGGCTTTGACCTTCTGCGCCCGACTCAATTTGAAATTTTTTCTTGATCCGCTTGAGCAGATCTCCCACCCAGGTACCCAGCCCGCCAAGAATATCCATAATGGCGGCCTCCGGGCCAAGGCTGGCGCCAAAGATCAGCGAAACGCTGATATTGGTCAGTGATTGGGGAAGATGAGCATAATCCATGCGGCCGGTTTTAATCAGATGCACGATGGCCTCACTGAGAGTCTCTTTGGGGTGATTACCCAGAAACCGTTGTCCGAGCCCCAGAAGCAAGCCTCCCAGGGTACACAAGATCAAAGATTGAAAGGGAAGGTGGAGGGTCCACTCTTCCCAGATCAGTCTTTGGGCCAGGTCAATGAAGCGCAAGAACAGAGCTGTACCAGCACCGACCAGGCCGCCGCAAAGAATGCCAGTGATTGTTAATGAAAGAACGGCTTTCGCTTTCTGCATTTTGGCTTAAGGCAGGATCTGCTGGTAAGTATTGTACAGTTCGTCGTTGATCACATAAGCCACGCCGTTTGCCTTTAGGAAAAAATCCTTATCAAGGGTGACTGCCTGGAAGCGCCATCCCTCCGGAAGCTTTAGGCGGTCTCCAAGGTTGGCCAGATCATCGATGGTTAGCGAAGGATCCGCCATCTGAGAGTAGGATTGCATGATGTAGGTATTTCCCTCC